>DYEF01000091.1 GCA_020725805.1 Bdellovibrio sp. | reverse complement strand
AGGCACGCCGCCAGCGTTCGTCCTGAGCCAGGATCAAACTCTCAGTAAAAACTGACTGGCATCTTAATGATGCCAAAAATTTTGTAACTCGCACTTTTTTGAGCCCTCTCTATTCAGTTTTCAAAGAGCAAACCCTTCTTTCATCAACGAAGGGAAGACGCTTATAATAAATTTCCTTCACCTTGTCAAGCAAAAAAATAAATTTTTTTTACGATTCGGCAAACCCAGTAAAATCGGGCATCCGCGCGTCATTTAATTTTATAAATAAATTTTTTTCAACAATATCTGCCTCAATTTATCTCATTCCCAGTAGCAGGGGGATTGCTGCACCGAAGATTCATCTGTCACATATGCATTGAATCCGTCCGATGTAGCCTTATTATACAGAGAGAGAGCCTCACTCTTATGGGCAGAATCGCACTTGCCTACATACTCCTCTACTCCGAGCCAGAAGGGAAATCCGTTCACAAATATTTTTTTGTCTCTCCATTTCTTCATCTGAGAGAGTGCCTCCGCATCCCCTCCGTTCGAGTAGACCTCTTCGTGCGAAATCCCGTCCAGAAGAAGCGGATACCAGATTCCGTTGGTATATCCGTTGAGTGTAATATCCGATGTCGCATTCTGCATCACAATCAGTTTGTCAGGGAATTTCTCTCTCAGTTTATAGACAAGGTCGAGTCCTCCCTGAGAACATTTGCTGTCACAGGGACCATACTTTGCATCAGGGCCATGCTCTACAACTTCCATATTGTCGAGAAAGAATCCGTCTACACCTCTATCTGCAAGACGCTTTGCGACATAATTAATTATCAGATTTTGATAGTCTTTATTTGATAGGTCCGCCCACTTTTCATCAGGATATTCCGTAGAATATACTGTCGTGAGTGCACCGGTGCTAACACAGGACTTGAAACCCGGGGGATTGTTTTTATAGTAACTCCGCCAGTTTTCACAGGAGCCTACGTTCAGATAAGAAATCACTCTATTTTTACCACCATTTTTCAACAATTTTATCTGATCATCAGTAAAATTACCAATGTCCGGATCAACATCAATATTAATTATTCTAAAATACTGGGCAACTCTATTCAAGTCTATGTTCTCGGCAGAACCATAGAAACTTACCCAGGGAAAACCAGAGGGGAAACCTCTATTAGGAGAAATACTGCCTGTATCGCTTAAATCAGAGGTATCGCTTATGTCTGTATCTATATCAACTATAAAAACATCTGGATACAAAATCTCATCATCAATTCCGTAACCACTATCGCTGACTGAATCGACACTATAAATATCTGCCTCCGTTTCATTATCAGCCGTACCGGTTTCCGAAATATCATTGTAAAAATAATCATCAGTCAGATTCGTTATAGTATCAGATACGCCTTCATTACTGACGCCGCCCAAATCGATATTTTGGCTGGCTTCATCGGTGCAACAGAAAAACAGAAAACCGGATATAGAGAATACTATCAGCAAATAAATACTTTTGAATAACTGCATATTCTTTTCTCCTTTCTTACCCGATGTGAGGATTATAACCTAACTGGCAGATTCAAGTCAAATTGTGTATGATATAATTAAGTCCACAGTCGACTGTCCACAGACCACAGCCGCAGAGGAATTAGTGCTGATATGCTGAAAGCAAAATATGACAACAGTAATTTAAAGGTATATAAACCAAAATTATATTTATTGTTCAGCAGCAGTTCTCAGGTACTTCTACTTCCGGTCTCCCGAGAGACTTCAGGGTATCATTTATCACAGCATAGAAGTATTTTGTACAACAATTACCGGTAGGGTTTAAACGGTCACAATTGCAAACTATTTTCTTTCGGTATTTCAATACTATATCCCTAAAAGAAGTAAGATTATGTTTTTCCACCTGTTCTCTTATCATCTCCTCTGTAATTCTGTGACAATAACAGATTATCTTGGGTTCTGCACCACGCTTGAACCATATTGGTAACTTCAAATCCTCTGTCGTAAAATATACATTCTCTCTGTTTGAGAAATAAGAAATATTACAACCGGGATTTGAGCATAGAGAGAAATTTGCATTCTCCGCAATATCTTTACTCCATTCTTCTTTCAGAAATGTTTTCAGAACCTGACCTTTAACAGAAATCCCTGAAGACTTACAATAACGGCAAATTTCGCTTTCTGTTATCTCTGAACTGCAATTGCAGCCCGAGGAACAACAATTATTACTATTTTTACTTCGGATCTGCACAGCACCTAAATCCTGTCATTGGAGAAGCCGCTGTCTTGGCGACACGGGCCGCGCATCTGGAGGCATAGTCAGCCTTATCTGCCGACCCTCCCTTGACTGCGTTCTTTGTGATTTCAGCGGCGTTGCCTGACATATCATAGACTCCGTAACCGCTTACACAGCCCGAGAGTGAACCGGAGGCCTGAAGGCCACTCTTGTTTCCTTCGGCATCTGCGGTATTACACTTCCCCGGTACAAATGTGTTGCCATAGGCAAATTTTGCATTGCCGGGGCCCTTGCATGCTTTCTCCCATTCTTCCTCTGAACAGAGTCTCTTCCCTGCTTTCTGACAGAGAGATTCAGCCTCCTGCTGACCGACATTCGTCTTAGGAGTGACACCTCTCTTATTGGGGTATTCGAAGATATCGATGCAGTAAGCGGGTGTTGTAACCTGTGTATTATTCTTTTCGCCAAACCCCTTCATCGGGTCAGACGGGGACGAACCCATAGTGAATGTCCCCTCAGGAATCAATACCATACCTTTCGGGCACTGAGGCTTCTTCTCCTGAGGCGGAGGCGGGGTCTCTTCTGTGGCCTTCTCTTCCTTTGCAGGTTCCTCCTTCTTCTCCTCAACTTTGGGCTGCTCCTCGACAGGTCTCAGTTCCTCTTTCTTTGCCTCCTCAATTCTTGCAGGTTCGGCCTTCTTCTCCTCTGCCTTTACAACTTCTATCTTTTTGGGTGGCTCGGTCTCCTTTACCGGTCTCTCCTTCTTCTTTGGCGGTTCTTCCTGATATTTGGGTCTCTCCTCTTTCTTGACAGTCTTCTCCTTAACCTTAATTTCATCTCTCTTCTTATCAAGGTTCTCTTTTTCCTTCTGTAATTCGGAGAGTCTCGCCTCGAGTTCCATCAGTTTTTTCTTCTCTTCTTCTTCCTTTTTTATCTGTTCCGGAGTTTTAGGTTTATCTGTCTCCGGTTTTGGCTGTGCCATAGATTTTTTGGCTGCCTCGAGCTGGGCGAGCAGTTCCTGCTGATACTTTTCAAGAGCCATTCTCTGCTTTTCAATCTCCATCCTTTGCTGCTCAAGCATAATCCTGTCTCTCTCCCTCTGATTCTCCATAGCCTTGTAGAGCAGAAAGACTCCACCTCCCAGAACTGCAAGAATGATTACCAGAATCATCATCGGGATTACCATACTCTTCGAACCCTGATGACCCGAAGGCGGGGGCGGTGCAGATGGCTTTACGGGTTTCTCTACCTTTATCTCCTTCTGAGGAGGTGTCTTTACTTCTTCCTTTACAGGAGGAGGTAATGGTCTTCTCTTTACCACTATCTCCTCTCTTGATTCTTCTTCATCGGCTTCTTCAAACTGACTGACTTTCTTTTCCGGCCTCTTTGAAGAAGGTCTCACAGATTCTTCGCCGCCCTCCTCTTCTTTTAAGGATTCCGTCTCCTCCTCCTCTCCCTTCTTCTTCTTGAGTTCCTCTTCCACACTGAAGAAAATCCTGTCTTTGGGCAGCCTCT
Organism: Bdellovibrio sp.; assembly: GCA_020725805.1. Classification (GTDB taxonomy): domain Bacteria; phylum Myxococcota; class SpSt-1050; order SpSt-1050; family SpSt-1050; genus SpSt-1050. Next base: position 50,482 of record DYEF01000091.1, on the reverse strand, counting down.
TGCGTGTCTTCTCCCTCTCCTGTGTCTCGATGAGTTCGAAATCATCAGTCGAAATCTCGATGAATTCCTCGTCCTCGGGACCTTCCTCGTATCCTGAAGAGGCCTCCTTATCGACAACCTTCTTGAATTCCTCGATGAACTCATTTAGCGAATCGTATCTTTTATCCTGTTCCTCGCTCAGTGCCTTATTGAGAAAACTGTCAATCGATTTCGGAACATTGGGATTCTTGAGGGATGCCGACACCGGAAGACTTTTGAACTTCTCTCCGGTTACCATCTCGTAAATGATTACTGCCATCGAATAGATATCTGCCCGCGAGTCAACGATATCCCAGTTGTATTTAATCTCGGGTGCAATATATATCTCATTTGCGCCGTTTATCTCATTGAATTTTTCGTTGCCCAGTGCCTTCGCAAGACAGAAATCACAGACCTTGAGGAGGTCCGGAAGAATCATAATATTTTCGGGTTTGAGGTTGCCGTGATAAGTAAAACTCTGGGCAGCACTCAGTGCATTGAAAATCTGTATAAATATCGGCTCGATTTCCTGTAACGAGAATACCTGCTTCTTATCCGTCCGGAGATTGATAATCTTCTTTAAGGTAAGACCTTCAAGAAGCTGCATTGTATAAAACGAATAACCATTATCCCTGTCGATATCGTAAACCCTGACGATATTCTGATGGGCGATCTTGCGGGCTATTCTCATCTCTGACTGGAACTTCTTGTTTTCAGCCTCATTTTCAATAACGCTCTTGTATATTACCTTCAGAGCAATATCTACGTCCATCTCAGTATCAAGCACACGGAAGACCACTCCCGATGGTCCTTCACCGATTCTCGCTTTTATTTTATATCTGCCTGCTACCAGATCACCGATATCGAACCCTATCTTCTCCTTTGCCTTCGGCTGTGGCTTTACCTTCGAATCCTGCTTCTTGCTGTCTTTTTCAAAACTATTGCCACAGGTAGGACAGGTCTTTGAACCATCCGGGACATGACTTCCGCATTTATAACATATCACGGCCTCTACTCCTTGAATAAAAACAAAAAGTTATATATCATATAACAATAGTCGGGTGCAACTTAAATCTTACCTTCTTTAATTGTTGTCTTATAGCTGAAAGAAGTAACTTCTGAATCAAAGAATACAGTTGCATCCAGTTTATAATCTACATTCCCTTCTTTAATTCCTTCGAAAAGTCCGTCCGCTGCATTATTAACCTCATCATAGGTTACCTTGACTGCTATGGAGAATGTCATACTCGACCCCGGGTCAACATCTCTCTTTGTAGTATTCTCGATGTCCCTTAAAACCGCCTTGTCATTAATAAGAAGGTCGAAGAGCATCCTGTCGAGTATAACCTTATACGAGTTCGGATTATCGACCCTGATATTCATATTTATAATGGCATAACTCTTGTAGAGATTAGAGTAATTCGGGTAAATATCTGCATTGACGGAAGTAAGTTCGAAGCTGCAGTTTTTTAGTCCGTATCTCCCCATAAATTCTTTCTGAAGAAGCTCACAACCGGAAGAGAACAAAAGAAATATAAAACAAAAAACAGTTAGTATCTTTTTCATAACTCCTCCTTAATGACAGTGTGAACAGTTGCCTGAAGAACAGCTCGAACAGGAAGAACCTCCACCCTTACTCTCTCCCCCTATCTGAACCGATGCCGACATCAGTTTTTCGACATCCGACTTATTACACTCAGGGCAGGTTATTACCTGTTCCTTGTTCCTCACAAGTTCCTCAAATATCTTCTTGCAGTTTTTGCATCTGTACTCAAAAATCGGCATATCTAATCCTCCTCACTGTTTATAGACTGAATAAGTGTCCTGATATTCTCGTTTTCGGGGTCTCTTTTGATAGCACTGTTCAGATACTCCAGAGAACGTTTGATGTGCTCTTCCCTCTTTTTCTTGTCCTTCGATACCCTTGCATATGCCTTTTCGGTAAGCCCCTTCCCGATAATTCCGAATATATTATCTGGTTCTTTACCGGCAATATAATCGAACTCCGATTTTGCCTCGCTGATTCTGCCGAGTTTTAACAGTGTCCGCCCGTAGATAAAGCGGCTTTTGTGGTCATCAGGACTGAGTTTCAGGTAAATCCTTAGGGCATCCGAAGCCTTTACATACTCCTTCTTTGCCAGATATAGCTCCGAAAGAATCCTGTATGCACTACCGAACAGAGGGTCATACTCCACTGCCCTCTCGAGCAGAAGAATACCCTTCTCCTCCTTCTGCACACCAAGATAGATAATACCTCCGGCATACTGGAAATAACTGCAGGATCCGGAGGCCATCTCAACCGAATTGAGTTCGTACAGAGCTGAAGAGTATTCACCTGTGAGTGCAAGAGATAGCGACTTGACGAGGTGGAGCGCCGGCACCCCGGGATATTTGACAATAAAATTCTCGATTGCATTCTTTGCCTGTGAGGGATTCTCCTCCATAAGAATCATATCGAATGTCTTTCTGAACTCCTCTCTTATATCATCGGGCACATCGAGGCAATGCGAGTTGATGATATCAAGAGATTCGTTTGCCCTTTTAAGGTCCTGAGGCGAAAAACCGAGTGAGAGCATCTGTTTTACCGACTTCCTCACTGTCTCCCTGTCACCGAGATGTGCCGAACAAAGGGCAATATATGAGTATAATGAAGGAGAATCATTTATCTTCCATGATAGTTTGCTGAATTCAGTATATGCTTCCTTATACATTTCGTATTCTGTCAGGACTACCGCATACCTCATTCTGACTTCGGTATTCTCCGGCGCCAGTCTGAGAGCCTCCTCAAAATCACCCAATACCTCTTTCTTATCCTTCAGGAAGCAGGAGATTCCCAGAAGTGCCCTTGCATAAAAGTAAATATGTCTCAGTTTTCCGTCTTCAAACCTTGATGAATTATAATACTTTGATGCTTCTTCACACCTGTGAATACGGGAGACAAATCTAATAAATTCCTTGTGCAGCTCAATATCTTCAGGATGGTCATCCAGTGCCCGTTCAAATTCATAATATGCCCTGTCTGTCTTACCTCTCTGAAGATAGCTCTCCGCATCGGCAACAATTTTCTTCCTGCTGTATTCTGTTGCACAACCCTGAAAAATATATAATATTGCAATGCAGATGATTGCCGTGAATCTTCTGTTCATAGCAGATTATCATAGGTGTATTTTGGAATATGTCAAGAATTAGAAGTGAAAAGAGAGTCGATGTAAAGGTAGGCTTCTCCTGCAATAACAGATGCCTCTTCTGTGTACAGGGGAGAAAGAGATATGATATAGGGGATTTCACCACGAAGGAAATACAGAAGAAACTGGAGGAGTCCAGAAAGATAGCCGATTCGATTGTATTCACAGGCGGCGAAATAACCATCAGAAAGGATTTTATCGAACTCGTCAGATTTGCAAAAGGTCTTGATTTCCGCATTATCCAGATTCAGACAAACGGCAGGATGTTTGCCTACAAAAAATTCTGTGAAGATGCAATCAGGGCCGGTGCAAACGAATTCTCTCCTGCACTTCACGGACACACAGCGGCCCTGCACGATTTTCTTACGCGCTCGAGAGGTTCGTTTGAACAAACAGTTGCCGCAATAAAAAACCTGAAGTCACTAAACCAGTATGTCCTGACTAATTCCGTAATTACGAAGAGCAATTTCAGGCATCTTCCGGAACTTGCCTCACTCCTTGTTCGGCTCGGGGTCGACCAGTATCAGTTTGCATTCGTCCATCCGGTCGGGACCGCACTCGAATATTTCGAACGGGTCGTCCCGAGGATGAAAATGATAGAGCCCTATGTAAAGAAAGGACTTGATATCGGAATCAAAGCCGGCAGACGGGTTATGACAGAAGCAATCCCTTACTGTATTATGAAGGGATATGAGGATTATATCGCCGAAAAGATTATACCTGTCACCACTATTTATGATGCAGACTTTGTAGTTGAAAACTATACCGAATTCAGACTGAAGGAAGGGAAATCAAAAGGACCAGAGTGCAGAAAGTGCAGATATTTCAGGGTCTGTGAAGGTCCGTGGAGGGAGTATCCGGAGAGATACGGATTCGGTGAATTTATTCCGGTGAGAAAATAAAATGGCAATCTTTGTCGTTCACGAACATCACGCCACAAATCTTCATTTTGATTTCAGACTCGAAACAGACGGAGTACTCAAATCATGGGCAATCCCCAAAGGTCCGTCAATGAACCCCAAAGATAAGAGACTCGCCATCCTTGTCGACGACCACTTGCTGGAATATGCCGATTATGAAGGAATTATTCCGGAAGGCCAGTACGGGGCTGGTCCGGTAGTAATATGGGATAAAGGTGACTTTGAGATTACAGATGGCGATTTTAGGAAACAGAAACTTACTATCTTTCTCCGGGGCAGTATTCTCAAAGGCGAATTCTCTCTCTTTGCCCTCAAGGGGAAGCCCAAACAATGGCTGCTCATAAAAAAACAGGATGAATTTGCCGACGAAAAGTTCGTATTGAAGACATTTTTATCTGAAAAGAAACTCGAGATAAAAGACCCTCCGTGCAAATCAGAATAAAAGACCGATAGGACTCAGTGCCGGTTATAAATCCTGAATGCTTTTATGCTGACCTCTGGTATTACGGGAATATTATTTATGACAACCGGACCATCAGACCGATAGCCAGCAGCAATGGTGTCAGAATATTTACTATTACATTCATCCCCTGCGCTGGTAATAATGACCTGACATCATCTGAATTTTTAATAGCTTTCAGAGATGCAGGGATTGCAAAAATAATAGTTATTAAGGCAAGCAGGGCAGATAGACCAAAGCGGTCCATAACAACACCGAGGACCACGGTTAGATAAGCAAAAACATTAAAGAGCAGATAAATAACGGCTGCCCTCTTCCGTCCTAAAATAATCACTACATTTTTTCTCCCGACACTCTCGTCAGGCTCCTTGTCGGGGAACTGATTAAGCAGTAAAAGATTATTTACCAGAAAAAAAGGGACAAGAGAGACAAGTACCTCCTTCAATCCTGCAGAGCCACCAAGTGCAATATGTGTCCCCAAAACCATCGCAGTTCCAAAACCAAGTCCCGGAGATATAAGCGATAATATAGAATTTTTTACAAATATAACCGGATAAAATAATACCATTATAAGTCCCAGTAGTCCAAACAGCAAAATCTTTTCGCCTCTCTGATTAATAAAGTAAATTCCAATCATTATAACGACAAAAGCTGATAGAAGACCGATAATAAGGGCATATCTGCCAAGATATGGTTTTGATACGAGGGTACCGCTTCCACCGGAAAAGGGTGTCTTTAATGTCTTGAAATCGAGACCGTTTCTGAAATCGAAATACTCATTAAGTGAATTGACCGAAATATGTGCCATAACACCACCTAGAAAAACCAGAAATAAATTAAACGGAGACAATTCGACACCCTGACTATACGCAGTGGCTACTCCAAGCAAAACACACATAGGTGCAAGAATAAGAAACGGTGCTCTAATAATCCCAAAAAAATCCTTTAAACTCATACTTTTTCTTCCTCCTTATCATTCAGTTTTGAAATAACATCTGATAAAGCATAAGCATCAAACGGCTTTTGGATAAAAGCGGTTATTTTTTCATTTAATCCTGACAGGTTTATTTTATTTCCTGTAAATCCACTTATGAAAACTACTTTTTGAAATGGATTGATCTTTCTAACCTCTCTTAACAATTCCACACCATCCATCGCAGGCATCAGAATATCCAGAAACATGAATTCAGGTTTTTTCTTCATCGAAATATATAATTTCAGTGCCTCCTCACCATCTTCTGCCACTAATACTTCAAACCCAAGCCTTTTGAGCATCGCTCCTACCGATAACCGCACTGCATCTTCATCATCTGCAAGAAGTACAGTTCCGGAAAATTTCCTGATATTCCCTGACAAATCTTCCCCATCCTTATCCGAAAATTCCGATTTGCTCACTGACGGCAGATATATTTCAAAAGTCGACCCTTCACCAACACGGCTTGTAACCCTGATTGCACCCTTATGTGACCTGATGATTCCGAGAACTTCGGCCATACCGAGACCACGGCCGGCAAACTTGGTGGAGAAGAACGGCTCGAATATATGTTTGAGAACCTCTTCGTCCATTCCGCAGCCGTTGTCCGTTATCCCTATCCTGATGTAATATCCTTCCTCACAATCAAATCCCCTCAAAAAGGACCTCTGAAACTCCTTATCTGCATAAATCCTGTCTATATCTATCCTTATCACACCTGTTTTATCTCCGATTGCCTCCGCGGAATTCAATACAAGATTCAGAATAATCTGTCTAAGCTGTGTCGGGTCACCTCTGATGAAAAGGTCACTGCTGCCGGCATTCAGCTGAATCTCGATCTTTCTGGAGACAGAGACTCTCAGAAGGTCAATGATATCCGTAACAATCTGTGAAGGATTTACCGGTTCGAAGACCACATTCGTCTTTCCGGCAAACCTGAGCATCTGCTGACTGAGTTCCGAACCCCGCAGGACGGCTTTTTTTATTTCGGTTATATGTTTTCTTATATTTTCACTCGTATTTGAGACATTAATCAGGTCGGCATAACCGAGAATTGCCATCAGAATATTATTGAAATCGTGCGCCACACCCGCGGCGAGAATCTCTATACTCTTGTTCTTTTCGCTCTCGGCCTTGTTCCTTTCGATAAGGAGTCTTTCTTCCTCCATTCTCTTTCTCTCAGTAATATCCCTGACCACCTCAACAGCACCTATTATGACACCTTCGGCATTATATAGCGGAGCCGCCCTCCCCCACAACCACGCACCCTCCTTCCTGTATCCCGGAAACGGCACATAGACCTCGGCAATCAGTACATTACCTTCCTGTTTGATAGTCGAGTAATTCTTTTCTATATCCTTTTCATCAATCAGCATTGCATAATGGGCAAGTACCGGTCTCTTATGGCCATAAAAAGGTACAGCAACCTCATAATCACCTTTACCAATAATATCCGAGGCCTTAACCCCTGTCATCTCTTCAACAGCCCTGTTCCACTTTATTACACGGCCTTCCCTGTCGATTGCGAACATAGCGTCAGGCAGAAAGTCCAGAATATATTCCAGAATCTCTCTGTCGAGCATCTCGATATTATTCATATAACCACTCATCACCCGTAACCGCTGAACAAATATTATCTGAACCGGTATTATATGGTTATACCTATAATACCAGAATTACATTAAAGTCAATCATAAGGTTAATGTCATTGCAAAAACATACCGGTTCAGACCGGAATCATCTTAAATATACAGAGATACATGTATCTGTGATCAGAATAATTCCAGTAACTTCTGAAAATCAAAAATTACTGATATGACCAGCTTTTATATAAACAACGATATATGGTTATTTTACTATCGTCTGGCTCTGCTCTCTCATAAACTGCTGCAGATAGTACAGCCCGCCGGCGCCCTTTGCCGTAGACGAACTTGCCTTCCAGCCACCGAAGGGCTGACCATTGACCATAGCACCTGTCGAACCGCCGACCGTCCTGTTGCAGTAGGTTACACCGGCCTCAATATTGTCGAAGAAGTAATCCCTCTCCTTTGTGCTCTCCGTAAAGATTCCGGCCGTGAGACCATATTCGGTGCTGTTGGCAACCTTTACAGCCTCTTCGAGATTTTTTACCGTTATCACAGCCATTATCGGGAGAAAGAGTTCGGTTCTGATAATCTCGTGGTCAGGCGGCAGATTATCTACAATTGTCGGCTCTACAAAGAATCCGTCCTTCAGTTCACCGGTCTCAAATCTGTTTCCGCCGAGAAGAACGTTCCCGTCCCTTTTTGCCATTTCGGAATAGTGTGCAAAATCATCATAGGCCTTCTGATTTATGACCGGGCCCATAAAAATTTCCTTTCTGGTCGGGTCTCCGACAGTCACTCTCTCCTTTGTCCATCTGAGAAGTCCTTCCATAAACTTCTCCTTGATATCCTCAGCAATAATCAGTCTCGAACAGGCCGAACACTTCTGACCGTCGAATCCGAATGCAGACCTTGCAACACCCTCGATCGCCTTATTCAGATTCGCCTTCGAAGTCACAATAATCGGATTTTTGCCGCCGAGCTCTGTGATGCAGGGTTTAACGACATCCGATGTCATCTTTGCATAGATTCTCTTCCCGACGGGCCTCGAACCTGTAAATACCACACCGGCAATATCCGGATTAGATATCAGTTCCTCTCCGACGGTTGAACCTGAACCTACAACCAGATTCATTACTCCGTCCGGCAGACCTGCCTCTTTCATTATCTCGTAAAACTTGAGCGCCATAAGTGGCGTATCACTCGCAGGTTTGAGGACAATGGTATTACCGGTAATCATTGCTCCGGTGCTCATCCCTGCTGTAATCGCGAGCGGGAAATTGAACGGAGATATGACAGCCCATACACCATATGGCTTCAGTACACTGGTGCAATCCTCGTTCGGGAAAGGCTTGCCCATTTTATTTACAAAACCCCTGTTCTTCAGCATAAGATACGAATAGAAATTCAGAAAGTCGATAGCCTCGTCCACATCCGCTATGGATTCATATCTGTTCTTTCCGTTATCGAAAGTCATAAGGGCGGCAAGTTCGAATTTCTTTGCTGACATAATCTTTGCCGCTTTCTGGAATATCTTAACTCTTTTCTGATACGGGGTCCGCGACCATTTGCCGAACATCTCCTTTGCTGCTGCAATTGCATTCCTCGTATCCTCTACGGTCCCCTTCTGGCAGTATCCGATTACCTGATTTTTGTTAATCGGTGTAATGACGGCATACTCACCATCCGAAGAAAAGACCTTCTTTCCTCCTACATAATTCGGGTAATGCGTATCGAATCCCTTCTTAACCTTTTCAACTGCCTCATCGTACTTTTTGTGAAACAACTCTGTCTTCTTTGCCTTACTCATCTCGAAAAATGTTCTCTCGTTCTTAAAAGTCATATTGGCCTCCTTTTAATCATTTAATCCTGTTAATATTGATAATGCTATTGAATTTATCTTCAGGTCGGCATCATCCGTCCTCGAATTTATTAGAACCGGAACCTTTGCCCCTTTTATTACGTGACCGATCTGCCGTTTCATATAAAAAACAAATACCTTTGCTACCATATTGGCGGCCTCAAAGGACGGCATCAGCATAATATCTACCTGACCTGCAATCTCGGACTCTATACCCTTCATCTCTGCACACCTCTTGAATGCAGCCACATCGAGTGCCATAGGACCTTCCACAATACAATCCTTTATCTCACCGTTTCTGTACATATCCACAAGAAGCTTTGCATCCCAGGTGGAGGGAATCTTCTCGTTGGGTTTCTCCGTGGCGCTCATTACCGCTACCTTTGGTCTGGTATATCCGAGTTTTCTGAATACATCGACGGCATTTTCGAGCATCTCCTTCTTCTGCTGAAGATTCGGCAGCGGAGTAATCCCGCCATCGGTAATTCCGACCAGTTTCCCTCCCCTGTCATCCCACAGAGGGTCTTCGAAGATAAAAACATCAGATAGAAGGCGGTCGGTTCTCAGACCTTCGTTCCTGTCGAGGACTGCCTTGAGAAGGAGTCCGGTATCCAGATGACCCTTCAGGAGCATATCAGCCTTCTTCTCCCTGCAAAGCCTTACGGCTATCCTTGCGGCCTCTGCATAATCAGTGCAGTGAATTATCTCGAAATCCGAATCAGAACCTCCGGCTGCCTCGAGCAGTCCGGATATCTTACCTCTGTCGCCGATAAGGATTGACTCTGCGATATTGTCTTTTCTGGCATCTATTGCCGCTTCAACAGAGACGTTATCATCGGCTGCCGGAATTGCGATAAAGAACTTTTTACTGTAACCCTTTACCTTTTCCCTGATTTCCCTAAAGGTTCTTATCATTCTAAACACTCCTTAAAAAACTATTGCCTCCTTACCTCTTCTGAATGCCTCCTTGTTTATATCCACAAACTTTGCCTTGACCTTCTTCTGGATAGCCTGAATCCATTCCTCATCTTTAAACGGAAGAAGTTTCGAGATGGCACCGAGCAGCACCACATTGACCACATTCGGGACCTTCAGTTCGAGGGCGATCTTCAGTGCATCTATTTCGTAGACCTTCGATGTAAATTTGCTGAGAATCTCATAGGGATTTTCCGGGTACGGAATCTTGCCGAAAATCGATGTAAGCGGGAAATTCCTTACTGTATTTGTGATTGCGTATCCGTCTTCCTTCAGAAAATCTATATATCTGATTGCCTCGAGCGGTTCGAACGAACACAGGATATCAGCAGATTTCTTCTCGACGATGGGTGAATAGACCTTCTCACCGAATTTTACATAACTGATGACAGAGCCTCCCCTCTGTGCCATCCCGTGGACCTCTGCCTTCTTGACATCAACCCCGTGTATGAGTGCAACTTCCGAGAGAAGGTCACTTGCAAGAATTACTCCCTGACCGCCGACACCCGTAAAGACCACAGACATATTCTTATGGCTCATAAATCCTCCTTTTCAACGAGGGCGGAAGCCCTGCATATCTGAGAGCAGATATCCGAACAGTATCCGATACTGACATTCTTGCACTTGTCGGCACCGCTCGACTTGCAGACCTGTATGCAGACACCGCAACCTATACAGAGAATCGGGTCTACAACTGCCTTTCCGCTCTTATCCTTTGTGATAGCCGGACACCCTATCCTGAAACAGGCACCGCAGGCAGCACACTTCTCGTTGATAACTATAAGCGGCTTCTTCCATACACTCCTGTCACGCACCACACAGGGAGACCTGAAAATGATTACCGACGGGCCGTCAAATGCGAGTTCCTCTTTCAGTACCTTCTCTGTCTCCTTCAGATTGTTGGGGTTGGCAACCCTTACGTGAGGGACCCCGATTGCCTTGCATAAGGCTTCCAAATCGAGTTTTGGTGCATCCTCACCCATAAGTGTCCTGCCGGTTCCGGGATGCTCCTGATGACCGGTCATTGCAGTTGTCTCGTTATCGAGAATACAGACGACCACATTTGCCTTGTTATAGACCGCATCAATGAGAGGTGTGATTCCGCTGTGAATGAATGTCGAATCGCCGATTGCAGCAACAATTCTGTTCTTCTTTGAGCCTTTGTAAGCCTTGGCAAACCCCACTGCCTGACTGACCGAAGCCCCCATACAGAGGCAGGTTTCGATAGCACTCAGCGGTTCATAGGCACCGAGGGTGTAGCAACCTATATCACCAAGGACCGTAAGACCCAGTTTCGACGTGATGGTGAAAAATCCTCTGTGAGGACATCCCGGACAAAGGATCGGAGGTCTCATAGGTATCTTAGGTATTTCATACGTCACTTTTTTGCCTAAAATGGCATTTCTCACAATATCAGGTGTCAGTTCACCTATACCGGGGATTACTTCCTTGCCCGTAACCTCAATCCCCATCATCCTTATCTGCTCTTCCATATAGGGCTCGAGTTCCTCTACTACATAGAGTTTCTTTACCTTTTTTGCAAACTCCCTTATCAGTTCATCAGGGAGAGGATTACTCATTCCGATCTTGAGTATCGACGCATCAGGGAATGCCTCCTTTGAATGCTGGTATGATATACCGCTGGTAATAATGCCGATTTCCGTATTGCTGAGTTCGATACGGTTGAGGGGTGATTTATTAGAGTACTCCCGCAATTTCGAAAGCCTCTTCTCGAGTTCCACTCTCCTTACCCTTGCTGAGGACGGAAGCATACAGTATTTTACAAAATCCTTTTTATATTCCCTGTATGCCGATTCCCTACGCTCTCCGAGTTCGACGACCGATTTCGAATGACAAACCCTCGTAGTAACCCTGAGCATAACCGGGGTATCGAACTGCTCCGATATCTCGAAGGCAAGCTTTAAGAAATCCTTTGCCTCCTGCGAATCTGACGGTTCGATACAGGGCATCTTCGCAAAATAGGCAAATCTGCGGTTGTCCTGTTCGTTCTGAGAGGAGTGCATACCGGGGTCATCCGCTGAAATCAGTACCATACCGGCATTAATACCGGTGTAAACGGATGTCATCAGGGGGTCAGCCGCCACATTGACACCTACGTGTTTCATCGCGGCAAGTGCCCTGCCGCCCGCCAGAGATGCCCCGAAAGCCACCTCATAGGCCACCTTCTCGTTGGGAGACCATTCGGAATATATCTCTTTGTATCTGGATATATTCTCGAGAATCTCTGTCGAAGGAGTCCCGGGATATGCCGACGCAAAGGCAATCCCTGCCTCGTAGGCTCCCCTTGCTATTGCTTCATTTCCTGATAAAATTTCCTTTGCCATACAATCTCCTGAAAATTATTGTTTTAATGTTCTAATAAATCATTACCTGCTCTTCGTTCTTTATGACCCTGTAAGCCCCCTCCGCAAGCGCCTGAAGCTCATCCTCTCCCGGAAAGACCTCTATATTCCCCAGAAAAGATATTCTCTCTGAAATGGCATCTGTCAGCCTCTTCTCATTTGCCATACCACCTGTCAGGATAATACAGTCTATACGCCCTTTCAGTACAGGTGCCATATAACCGATATAATTGGATATCTGATAGACCATTGCATCAAATATCATTCTGGCCTTCTGGTCACCTGAGTCGATCATTTCCATAACCTTCCTGAGGTCACGGGTGCCGAGATACGAATAAATCCCGCCTTCACCGAAAAGCCTCTTCTCGAGGGTCTTGTAGTCATATTTACCCGAAAAACAGAGCTTTGCGAGCTTCAATGCCGGAAGACCACCGGACCTGTCCGGAGAGAACGGCCCTTCATCCCGCGGATTCAGGACATCGACCATCCTGCCGCCTGTATGTGCAGAGATACTGATACCACTGCCAAGATGCGCAACTATAAGCCGTAACTCCTCGTATTTTCTGCCTGTATCTCTGGCATACCTTTTGGCAACTGCCTTGGTATTGAGGGCATGCAGAAGACTCTCCCTCTCGATTTCTGCAAAACCCGATATTCTGGCAATCTCATCCATCTCGTCAACGGCGACCGGGTCAACGATATACGACGGGATATTGTATTTCGAGGCAATTTCATAGGCAATAATTGCACCCAGATTCGAGGCATGTTCTCCCCTCTCCGCCTTTCTGAGGTCAGAAAGCATATTCTCATTTATTAAATAGGTACCGCTTTTGAGCGCCCTGAGAAGCCCTCCCCTGCCGACCACGCAGTTGAGTGTCCTCAGGTCGAATCTCTCCTTCTCGATTTCCGAGAGTATACACTCTGTCCTGTAATCCTTCTGCAACATAACAGAACTGAACTTTCTGAGCTCTTCATCGCCGTGCTGGATATTTCTGACAAATATGCACTTTGTATCCTCAAAAATCCCAATTTTTGTCGATGTATTTCCGGGATTTACTGCAAGTATAAAGACCGGTGGATTCACGGCAAAACCTCCAGAGAGCAGACCTTGCATAGCAACAGAGAAAAGAGTTGTCAACCTATTATGATACACAAAAATTAAATGAATAACCGAAGGGTAAACTCCAATCTTTATATTAGACAATTATATGCAAAACTGTTATAAGTAGTCGCGTTTTGCGGGGATTTTTATGCTCTTTAACACATTTATACATCTCGACGGTATCGGAGAAAAAAACGAAATCCTTCTCTACCAGAAAGGGATATACAGCTGGGATGACCTTCTCAGGGCAAGGGATATAGATATCTTCCCGGAGGAAAAACTAGAGAAACTCAAAAAGGAGATTCGCCTGTCCTACATAAAATTCACCGAGAAGGATATCAACTACTTTCTCCACAGACTGAGCAGCAGAAACTACTGGCGGATTTACAGGGAGTTCAGGAAATATGCGTGTTTCCTCGATATTGAGACAGACGGAAAATCGGGTATGGATTCTGACATTACCGTTATCGGTATTTATTCTGACAACGGATACAGGTGTTATATAAACGGGCAAAATCTCGAAAGATTCGAGGATGACATTCTGAAATATGACCTGATAATAACGTTCAACGGCAAACTTTTCGATTTTCCTGTCATAACCCGCTATTTCAGAACAAGGTATTTCTCGAACATAGCACACATAGATATGAAACCGGTCTGTGCTTCTATGGACAGTAAATTCAGGGGGGGGCTCAAGACACTCGAAAGAAAGATAGGCCTTTACAGGCCGCCTGAGATAAGAGAGCTCGACGGATATGATGCGGTCAAACTCTGGGACAGATACTGTGCGGGAGAAAAGGAGTGTCTGAATCTGCTCATAGAATACAACAAATACGATGTGCTCAATCTGGCAAAATTATCGGATTATATGTATCAGTACGGAGTAAACCTTATGAAGGATAAGGGACTTATATTAAATGAGGAGGGAAAAGATGAATGAATCGGAACTGCCCGGTGTGGGCACAAAGTACTGGAAGAAGCTCGAAAACGGGACCACACTGACCATTATCAGACACGACTCGGGACGATTCGAAATCGCCTATTCGGGACAGGAGAGCGAAATACCGGAATACTATTCCGAAGTAACCGAGGAGGAGGCAATAGAAATCGGCTCTGTACTCGCCCAGAAGGTTCACCAGAAGATAGTGGAGAAGATGGATATACTCGTCAAGAATCTGATAATAGAATGGTTCAAGGTCCCCTCAGGATACGAATCACGGACGATAGGGGACATACAGATAAGGAAAAAGACAGGTGTATCCGTAGTGGCAATACTGCGAGAGAAAGAGACAATCCCGGGTCCGGGTCCTCAGGACAATATACTCCCGCAGGACGTACTCCTGATTGTCGGCAAGAAGGAATCGATCGAGGCATTCAAGAGACTCTTCAGCAACTGATTATGGATTTTTTATATTCCCTTACTGTAGCAACTGCCCTTCTATTCGTTTTATCTCTTCTCTCCAATATTCTGAATTTCTTCTCTATACCCCTGTTTATAATCGGCGGTATTTTGCTTCAGCCGTTACTATCGGATACTCTCAATATAATTTCCATTCCCGCCCAGCTCGGCCTTCTCCTTCTGCTCTTTTACATCGGCTTCGAAATCTCCCCTATCAGGTATCTGAAGAATATCAGGAAAGTTCTCTACGACGGAAGTATCGATCTCATATTTGCATTCATACTCCCCCTTATAATTACCTTTGCTTTTGTAAGGGAGATAAAATTTGCCCTCTTCCTCTCTGCACTGCTCTATGTGTCAAGCAGTGCCATCAATCTGAAAATCATTGTAGATTCGAAATTTGCAATATACAGTTTTGCGGAAAAGGCTATCAATATTGCGCTCTTTCAGGACCTTTTGGTCTCCTTCTTCATTATTATTCTGCCGCTCTTCTTTGTGGAATTCAAGAGCACCTCCCTCTTTCTCTCCCTCTCGAATGTCTTCATTTTCGGAGTCTTTCTGAATATCATCTATTTTCTTCTGAAATACACAAGGGATTTCATTAACCGCAGTTCGGACGAGACGATTATTCTGCTCTCATTTGCGGCAATGATATTTTCATCGTACATATCCAGCAAACTCATAAACTCCGAGGCAATGGGTGCCTTTATAGCGGGTTCCGTAATCAAGGCGACGGGATACCGTATCGACATAAAAAGGGCATTTGCACCGATAAAGGATATCTTTTCACCGTTCTTCTTTTTGTACTTCGGGCTCAATATAAAAATCGGTTTTGTCCTCGACCAGTGGCTCATCATAATACTGACGGTTCTTATCGCAGTCATCTCCAAATATCTGGTTTCATATCTGCTCTACCCTCAGAAAACATCATCACTGTTCAGGAATCTGCTCTTCGGACTCCTTACCATCAGAGGAGAATTTTCGATAGTGCTTGCAGCGATATCAATCAATTACCTCGACGAAAAGAGCTTCGCGCTTATATCGGTCATCTCCACAGCAATCATTTTCGTAAATATCATCATTGGTCTTTCACTCATAAGGGTATTCGAGAAAAAACTCAGATTGAAAAACTTATAATTGTTGCCATTAATTATCTGTTGTGTTATCTGAATAGCACTTTCGGGAGGTAAATATGAACAGAATTATAGAGTGTGTCCCAAATATCAGCGAAGGAAGGGACAAGAATAAAATCGAGTTGATTACTTCTGTACTGAAAGACATAAAGGGTATCAAACTGCTCAATGTGGAGCCGGATGCGGATTACAACAGAACAGTAATTACATTCGTGGGTGAACCGGAGGTGATAGTAGATGCAGGATTCAGATTCTTCAGAAAGGCCGTCGAACTCATCGACATGAGCGTACACAAAGGTGAACACCCCAGAATGGGAGCGGTCGATGTCTTCCCGTTCATCCCTGTCAGAGGTGTAACTATGGAAGACTGCGTCAGACTCTCGAAAGAGCTTGCATCAAGGGTAGGAAATGAACTGAAAATTCCCGTATATCTCTACGAATACTCGGCATCAACGCCCCAGAGGAAGAACCTCTCTGATATCAGGAAGGGTGAATATGAGGCACTGCCGGAAAAGATGAAGAATCCCGAATTCAAGCCCGATTTCGGTCCTTCTGAATTTATCCCCAAATCAGGGGCATCCGTAATAGGCGCAAGACAGTTTCTGATAGCCTACAACGTCAATATCTTCAGGGAGAACCTCGAGACGAGCGTAAAAGTCGCAGATTATATCGCGAAGAACATCAGGGAGAGCGGATACAAACTGCCTGACGGCACGAGGGTTGCGGGCAGACTGAAGGCCGTAAAGGGTATGGGCGTGGAGCTGAAGCAGTATAATATCGCACAGGTCTCGATGAATCTTGTGGATTACAATACAACCGGCATGCACACCGCATTCGAACTTATAAAGGAATATGCCGCAAAGGAAAGCGCCGAGGTGAGAGGTTCGGAGATAGTAGGACTAATCCCCTTTGATGCAATAAAAAAGTCTGCACTCTTCTATTCCGGCGGCAGGGAGATTACCGAAAAAGAGGCAATAAATCTCGTCATAGAAAGACTGGGACTGAACTATCTGTATCCTTTCGAACCGGAGAAGAAGGTTCTTGACCTTATGGTATAAGAAACGGAGGAGATTA
Organism: Bdellovibrio sp.; assembly: GCA_020725805.1. Lineage (GTDB taxonomy): Bacteria > Myxococcota > SpSt-1050 > SpSt-1050 > SpSt-1050 > SpSt-1050. Next base: position 33,436 of record DYEF01000091.1, on the reverse strand, counting down.
TGCTTAGCAAGAGCGTTATCGAATTTCTGAATGATGTCTCATCAGGTTCACCCGTTCCCGGAGGCGGTTCGGTATCGGCAATTACCGGAGCCCTTGGCACCTCACTCGTAAGTATGGTCCTCAATCTTACGGCCTCGAGCAAGAAATACGAGGAGTTTCACCGCTTTGCAAACGAGACACAGATAGAAGTATCACGTATCTCGGAGAGGTTAAAGAAGCTCGTCGTCGAAGATGCAGAGGCATTCGACAAAGTTATGGCAGCCTTCAAATTGCCCAAGAATACAGATGAAGAAAAATCAGAAAGAAAAAAGGCAATAGAAGAGGCAACGAAGCAGGCAATCGCGGTCCCGCTCGAGACAGGGAAGCAGTGCATCGAAGGGCTCTCGATAATAAACAGCGTAATCGACAGATCCAACAAAAATGCCATATCGGACCTCGGCGTTGCAAATCTGCTCTTAAAAGCCGCCTGCGAAGGGGCACTCTACAATGTCTATATCAATCTGGGTTCGCTCTCTGACACCTCATATACAGATGAAGTAAAAAAGGTTGTCGAGAAGATGACACAGAGAAAGGATGAACTTTTCTCGGAAAACAAAAGCCGTATCGAAAAGCTCCTCGGGGTATAATTTTTTTATCCTTCGGAAGAAAAATATTTTTTAGTATTTATCTATAGTCTAACACTGTAAACCATACTCGCCCTCGGGAACCTGAGGAGTCTTTCGGTTATCTCGTCGTGATGAACAACGCCCCTTTTGTTACCCGAGACATACGGCTCCACAAGTTGTTTAGCCGCCTCAACATCTCCGGTTGCCTTGATTTTGACCACCTTTGCCATCAGCTTCTCGATTGCAGCCGGCATCTTTTCGTAAACAATACTGAATTTCCCGAGCGGCTTGCCGGTCTTATCATCCGTTACCATCTTCCATTCGAGAGCACCTTCTTCCGTCAGAAAACCTATCTGAACCGCCGAGAGCTGACTGTAATTCTTCGGATTTCCCGAACTTGTAAACATCCCCTGTGATATATGCCCGAATGCCCAGACTATCGCGTGGGTATATATCTTTTTCGCATCTTCATCGGTGATAATACCCTTTTTTCTCAGAAGCTCGGTGTAATAGAGCGAACCTGTCTGAGCCTTCAGTTCCTCGAGAGTACTCCCGAGCCCTCCGCCGAATATCTCTGACGGACCCTTGCCGTTTATCTTGTAATCGGAGTGCGGGCCAAGGTTATGTGTTGCCTCGTGAAGCACAATATCGATGAGGGAGAGCAGTTTGTCATCGGTGTAGTATTTTAATGTATCATCAGTAAGTAGTGTGGAGGCCTTCTCCCTTGCCATCTTTTTACTCTGGGCATCCTGATAAAGGTTGGTCATAACCACCGTTCTGCCTCTCCCCTCTTCGGCAACTTTTCCCCAGTTCGGCAGAGACTGACCTATAGTTGCACCGAGAGGAGACCTCGCATCCCCGGCGTTCATAATTATCTCGATAAAATCAGGCATTGCAAAACTGACTTTCCGGGCTTTATAGGTATTTTCGGATATCTTTTCGAGCAAGGCCTCCATCTCATCCCTGATTGGTTCGAGTTTCTTCTGAAGTTCGACCGATGATTTATCGATCAGTGCAAATGACATATGGAATCCCGCCTTCTGCTGACACAAATCCCAGTAAACCTCATCTGGTGCGAGTCTCAGATACCACTTGCTGTTAAGTGCGTTCATCTTTGCCCATGCCTCATCTGCCTCCTCCCACTGACCTGTCTCGAAGGCCTTTGCATCTGCCTGAAGATAGGCAACGAGCGCAGGTTCCGTCTTCGGGTCCAGAAACATAGCTGCCTTTCTAATCTCAGCTGCAATCGCCTTCATCTCTTTGCCATAGGCAGTAATATAGGGAACTGCCACAAATTTATCCTTCTCCTTTCTGACAACAGTAAACGGATTTAAGAGATTCTTTGCATCCGGGTCTTTGGAAAGCCTTTCACAGAAATCCTTTTCCTTCTGCTCATCGGGAGGATATGTATCCCATACCTGTTTTGTAAAATCAGGGAAGGCATTGCAGAACGGGTCTTTCTCTGTCTTGGGAGCAAAACACCACGGTCCCTGATTTCTCACAAACAGCGTCCTGCTCGGGATATCGGTATTTTTGGTCTTATTCATCAGCTGAAACGAACCCCTCTGCTTCATATGGAGTTCTTCTATCATCTGCCCTATCTTTATCATCTGTTTTACAAACTCCTTCTCCTTTGCATCGGCTTTCGAGAGGTCTGTCTGGACCAGTGTAGGGATACCCTGATTCAGTTCACTTGCCACAACCTCCTGTCGCTTCATATTGATTATCTTTTTATATGCGGATTCGAATCCCATCGTGAATTTACCTTTTGATACCCATTTCTCAATCTTTTCACCCGTCCCGAGTACTACAAGCTCATCGGGGTCCAGAACACCTTCATTTCTGCTGTCATCAGCCCAGAAGAGCGGGATACCGGAGATTGCGGCAAGCCTGTTGAAATCTGTCTGGGAAATCTGCGGAAGATTATATAATCCCTTCTTCTCACAATCATCCTTGGCTGCTGACATAAAAAACAGTGAGATAACAAAAATTGTAAACAAAACCTTCGGTCTGTAATTCATAAAAACCTCCTTATAAGGATTAAACAGAATACAGGTAAAATAATTCCGCTGATAGTAAAAACTGCAAAAATTTTCCGAATGCAGCAGGATTTATACTATTTCCCTTTCAGCTGAGGCACGGATTTAGGCACCGTTGAACTCTTAGGTGAAAATTTGGGTACACTCTTCTTGAACGCATTATCGTCATCATCGTCATCAGAACTACCGCTGCTGGGAAGATAAAAATTCTTCTGGCCGGAGGGAGAATAAGACTTTGCGGCATCCTCTCTGAGTATCTTGCCGTCAGAACTGTAACTGTCATCAGATTTGTAATTATAAACTCCTTTCGGAGACTGATAATCCACAGGTCTGTTCTTAGGAGTAAAGTTCTGCTTATTCAGGTTATTGTACTGATATCCCTTCTCTGCCCTCTCGAAACTGCTCCCCAGCGGATAACTGTACTTGGGAGAAAAGGCCGCATCAGGTTTGTATGAGGGGAGATTCCCCTGCCCGGTCTGTGGTGACAGAACCTGTTTATTGAAATTCGTATCCTTAAGTTTTCCGATATCCCCGACCTGACTCTTGAAATCGGGTTTATAGAGCTCGAATTTTCTCTCCTGAGGTCTGTAGAGATTGACTGGCTTACTAACAAATTCGGTCTTTACAGGCTCTATCTTCTTTGCCGAATACTTTTCTATCTCCTGCTTCGGAGGTCCGTAACTGTGATATGAGTTGTCATCTTCCTTCGGAATATATTTATGAACTCCGGATTCGGAACCGAAGACCTGAGCCCTCTTGTCCTGCGGAATCGCATTGTGCCGGTATTTCCCCGAATTGATCTGCCCTGCTTCGACTATTACCCATCTCTCATAAACGACCGGAGAGTAATAATCTATGTAAATGAACGACGGGTAGTAAGGATACCATCCCACATAAGGCCCGCTATGAATCCAGACAACCCAGTGAGGTCTCCAGATTGTACCCGGAACCCATAACCAGCCGTAATAATCGTGATAAAACCATCTCCCGTAGTGAAAAGGTGCCCATCCCCATTCAAAGTAGCTTATCCATATCCAGCCATATTCGTCAGACCATTCCCATCTGCCGTAGGTATAGGGCTGCCAGCCGGCCCATAGCCCTACAGGCCTCCAGACCCAGACTCCGTAGGAATCCAGATATATCCAGTCTCCGTAAGGTGCAAGTGCGTCATAAAAGACCCCGACCTCAACCGCAACATTGGCATTTGCCTCAAATGGCAGTAAAACCCAGATAACCAGAGCTGCAATCAGAAGATACCTTCTCATACTTCCACCTCCGTAAGAATAATTTTAACACCAAATACATCTGAATTCAAGACAAGAGCTGTATTGAGAAGAATTTTTCATATTTTGTTGAATCCTTTTCAAAGAAAGTCTATCAAAATATAACGGAGGTATATGATGAAGGAAAACTGGAAATCATACTTAGCAATAGCAATAATTGTAGGTGCATTCGTATCATTCAATCTCTTTTACAAAGGTCCGTCTGACGAGGATTTTAAGGAGGCAGGCATATCTGTTTTGAACGAATCAAACAAGGATATCCTTATGTCCGATTCCGATATCCCCGTTATGGTCCTTTTCAAGACAAACACCTGTAATGTCTGTAAGGTTTTCGCCCCGAAATTCATCGACTTTGCAAAAAAGAATAAAGATAAAGCCCGCTACGTCGTAGCAGACCCGAACAATATAGATTTTGACAGATACGGAATAAGGGCATATCCCACCACAAGGATATATTATCAGGGTAGGATTCTCGAGGAGCTTGTAGGTAACGGCTCTATCGGACCGTTTCAGAAGATAATCGATAGTATCAAATGAATTTACCTGAACGGTATAAGAAACCTCTTGCCGTTGATCTCGTTTACCCCGACATAGACATCAATCCCGAATGTATTTTTGATATTTGAATAAGTAAGGACTTCCTCTATTGTCCCGAATTTTACAAGCCTGCCTTTATCAATAAGTAAAATCCTGTCACAGAACTGGGCGGCCATATTCAGGTCGTGAACGGATGCCATTACAATCTTGCCCTCAAGGGATATCTCCTTCAGTATCTGGAAAACCTTAACCTGATTGTCAATATCCAGCCCTGAAAGCGGTTCATCCAGCAGAATAATATCCGAACCCTGTGCAACCCCTCTCGCAACCATTACCCTTCTCCTCTCACCGCCGGATAGCGAAAGAACATTTCTTTTTAGAATCTCTTTCAGCTCGAATCTCTCGATAACCTCCTCGAGCCTCCTCTTCTCCTTCTGCGAAAACTTACCGAAAAAACTGCCGTATGACCGCTGTGACATCCTGAGTATCTCATATACAGAAAAACCGAACAATACTTTAGTCTCCTGCGGAACATATGAGAGAATATCCGTCCTGTCCGTTCCTGTCAGACTGATATCGTTATACAGTATTTCGCCTTTGAACATGGGTATCAGTCCCGCTACCGACCTGATAAGTGTTGATTTTCCTGAGCCGTTTCTCCCGATTATTCCCACGAAGAGGTTTTCACTGATATCGGCACATATATCCCTTATCACAAACTCCTCCGAATAACCTGCTGACAGACCCGAAATCCGGAGCATTACACGCCTCCCCTCTCTCTGTAATAATCCCTGAGCAGAATGACAAAGACCGGACAACCGATGACCGCCGTAATAGCCGAAATGGGCGGCTCGAAGCTGTACAATCCTGACATCACCCTCGAAAGGAGGTCGGACAATACAACGAATGCACCTCCGGCAAAGAATGATAACGGCAACAGATATCTGTTGTTGATGATGCCGGCAAATCTCAGCATCTGCGGTATTATAAGTCCTACAAAACCGATCAGACCCGTAAGAGAAACTACAATCCCTGTCAGTAAGGAGGTATAAATAAAAACCCTCTTTCTCAGATACCCCACATTTATACCCGAAGTACGGGCGATATCTTCACCCAGAGCAAGTATATTGAGCCGCGGTGACTCCAGAACAAGCAAGAAAGAGATAACCAAGACAACTATCGTCTCCAAAAGGATATCATTCAGCGAAAGGTATGGGATATAACCGGAGAGCCAGAGTGTAACTTTCTGGAGCTTTACCGGAGGTATAAATGCCTTGAATATAGTTACGAGAGCCGATACAAAGCCGTTGAAGATAACACCTGTAAGGAGCATATTGACAGGGCTGAGGCCCCCCTGCCGCCGGTTGATGTAGAGTAGCAGGAAAATCGAGCCGATCGCTCCTGAAAAAGAAAAGAACCTTATCCCGAATACAGAATCGGAAATGAAAGCACCCGATACTATCCATATAGTTCCGCCAAGTACTGAACCACCCGAGACCCCGAGAAGGAACGGTTCGGCAAGCGGATTTTCCAGAACAGACTGAAGAGCAGCACCGCATATTGCAAGTGCCCCGCCTGTAATGAGGGCAGCGATTACCCTCGGAAGTCTGAGATTAAACAGTTCCCCGAAACCGGCATCCAGTCCTAAGATTGAACCTGTACTGCCGAAAAAGACCCCGAGAAATACCGAAATAATAAAGATTATCAGTATCAGAAATATCTTCAGCCCTGTATATCTTCCGGAGTTCATCTGTCTTTGCAGCACCTGAATCCGGCACCGGAGAGTCTTACATCAGGCGGCTGAAACCTCTTCTTTCCGCAGGTCATCGTATCTTCATCGTAGCCCGAATTTGAAAATCCGCCACCTTTGATAAGTTTCAGGGAACCAGAGTCGTCAGTGGCATCTATCCATTCCCAGAGATTTCCGGAGAGGTCAAAGACCCCCTTACCATTATCACATTTTCCGAATGTCCCTGAAGGAAGCACTCCGATAACCCCCCTCTTCTTACCAGATTCGAAACTATTGCAGAAATCCTCTGCATATTCGTTCCCGTAGGGATATTTTCTCTTCTCCGTCCCCATACAGGCAAAATCCCACTCCTCAGACTTACATAATCTCTTGCCGGAATTTTTACAGGCAATCTCCGCCTCCATCCAGCTTATGTTATCCGTAGGTGTCATTCCTTTTCCGGCCCTTGCATAGATTTTATCTTTAAGTTCCGATTTATTGAAAATATTGCCGGGGAGAAATTTACCATCCTTTTTTATCACTGATTCAAATACAGGTGTATATCTGTATGACTTTCCATTCTTATCATAACCGATGATATAATTTTCGTATCTGTCGATACAAAAACTCTTAGAATCCAGCCTGAATTCAACCATCTCCGGCGGACAATCCCCTGCCTTACAGGAAATTAAAAACACAGAAAACAGAATAAAAACGAAAAGATTTTGCATACATTCTCCAAAAGTCCTTATGATAATAACAACAAGCCCGTTTTTGTCAAAAGAAATTAAACCGGAATAACGAGGAGAGAAAACAGGAGATGATTGAAGATAATAAAGACTTCTGATATTATATGTCCCAATGAATAAAACGTTATTGATAATCTTTCTTGTTATTTTTCCAATTCTTTCAAGAGGAGAGGAACCAGAAAATCAAAAAACAGAGGTGAAAAAAGGGAATTCAGAATATAAAACTGAATATGTAGAAATTCAGAAAAGAGATTTATCGGTTTATGAATTTGAGCTGGATGCAGAAAATAAGGCAGAGATTCTCGTTGAGACCAAAATTGTGCTTAAAAAGACCGATACAAAAGAGATTCTCAATCGTTTAAAGACATTTTTTGATAAACTTAAGCCCTGTTTTACCAACAATCCGTCAGAATTTAAGATTAATTTTGATAGTAACGGGGAAATAAAGGATACAGAATTTCCAGAAAATGCCGGCGAAAGCTTCAAAAAATGTATCGGGGCGAAAATAAAATTACATAAGAAAAGATTACAGCTATTAGAGCCAGAGATTACTGCTGAATATTCATTGAGAATCAGAAGTGGTATTACGGAAAAATAGATTTCGGGAACCTGTTGAGGTTGATTAGTCCGTTTTTCTGAACTACTATCAGGTCCTCGATCCTCACTCCGCCGATGCCGTAATAATACAGACCCGGTTCGACAGACTGAACCATCCCCGTCCTGAGGTATCCCGGAACGTTTGCAATTCTGAAAGGTTCGTGAATATCCAGACCGAGTCCGTGGCCGGTGGAATGGAAGAACCCTTGCATCCTTCCCTTTATAAGTCCTGTCTTATACCCGAGCTGCTCGAATACATTCTGAACGGCCTTGTGGACATCGGCGAGCAGAACTCCGTCCTTTATCATCGAAAGTGCCTTGTTCTGTGCTGTCAGAACTGCATCATAAAGCCTGAGCAATGCCTCGGACGGCTTACCCACCACGAATGTCCTCGTCATATCCCCGAAATAGAGAGTCTCCATCGAACGGGGGAAGATATCCACAATTATTGACTCATTGGGCCTTATCGGTCCGGCACCTTCGTTGTGCGGGTCAACCGCATCATTTCCGCAGGCAACTATCGTATGGGCACCTACCATATTTTTTTCCATAAGGAAGATGTTAATAACCTTCTTGAGGTATTCGCTCGTCACACAGGTGCCGTCGAAATAAATCCTCTTGCCCCTGATATTCGATTCCTTGAGAATATAGGCTACCTTTGCCATTGCCTCTTCGGTTATTTTCTGGGAGTGGGCAATATGTTTTATTTCATCCTGACGTTTGTATGCCCTCTCCGAGAAGAACGGGTCCGGAACGATCGTTATCTTGAATCCCTTCGAAATCAGGTGCGAATATATAAGTGACGGAAAGGTAGCAGGTACCTCAAAGGACTTCATCCTGAACTTCTTTAAGAGATGCTCGATTATCACCTCGATGGGCGGCATCGAATTCTTGTCTATTTCGGCAGCAGTCTTTGAGAGTGAGATAACCTCCTCCACCTTTGACTGTTTCTTCGCCCTGTCGATCTCGAGGTCTGACATAACCATATATCTTACACCGTTTCTCACTATCAGAAGGAACGGGTCGGGAGCCATAAAGCCGGTTGCATAATAAATATTCGATTCTGTCTCGGGACAGGCATACATTACATAACTTCTCTTCTCCATTTTTTTCCTCCGGTAAATTTGATTAAGCGAGCGTTACTTTCCTGACCTTATCACCGAATTTTTCCTTCAGTGCCTCTTCCACTCCGTACTGAAGCGTCATCAGTGCACCCGCGCAGTGGGCACAGGCACCCTGCAGTTCTACCTTGACTATCCCTGTATTCTCATCATAATCTACAAACTGAATATTCCCTCCGTCCGCAACCAGAAATGGCCTGATCTTCTCTTCGATGTACTTCCTGATATCTTCTTTCATCAAACACCTCCTAAGTGTCTGTTAGTATATATTTCCGATAAAATCCATCAAAAAAGGATTCCAATCATTCATCGACATCCATACAGCATCTGAAACCGTAAAACGGGGATTTCTTGGAACCTAACTCGACCCTTCTGGAGGCACATCTTACCGCCCAGTCGGGCTTGTTTACATAACCTCCCTTGACACCTTTCTGGCCATCCTTCATAAAGACCCATTCGGCAACATTTCCGGACATATCATATACACCGTAGGTGCTCCTGCATTTCGGGAACTGCCCTGAAGCTGCCACCTTCTTCTCTTCACCGGAATTACTCTCGGCGTTACATATAGTCGGGTCGAAGACATTGTCATACGGATATTTGAGCATCGAAAGACCCTTACAGGCCCTCTCCCACTCCTCCTCCGAACAGAGTCTTTTACCGGCGGCGGCACAGAGTTTATCAGCCTCATCGAAGGAGACGGAGGTCTTCGGCATAGCACCCTTCTTGTTGGGATATTCATATCTGTCGATGCAGTATGCGTGTGTATTTACGGAAACAAATGCCGGCTCATCTGCCTGACGCCCCTCATCACCGGGGACCGAGCCCATTTTGAAGGAACCGGCTTTGATATAAATCATATCCTTCGGACACCCGCCCGCACCCTTAACCTTCTCTTTCTCCTCTGTCAACTGCTCCTTTTCGGTCTTCCCCTTCTCTTCCGGCTTCTCCTCCTTTTTCTTCTCCTCCGTCTTCTGCTTCTCGGTCAGCGCTGTACCGCCTGTCTCTTTTTTCTCTGCCTTCTCTTTCTGTTGTTCCGGTGGTCTCTTTTCAGGCCCCGGAGTCAGATCCGATACAGAGGCAGCATCATCTGATGATAAAGCCAAAATATCTTCATAAACCACATCAGGTTCTTCACTGACCGGGATATCCGCTGCGACGTCTTTTCCCGCAATAAGAGGAACAGTTATATCCGCTGTAAGTGAGGTCGTATCGGATCTGAATCTGTCATAGAGAAACAGACCTGTTGCAGTCAGAACTGCTATCAGTAAAAATAGCACGATTATCAGGGCTCTTTTACCAAACAGGGTTTTCAGGGGCTTTTTTTCATCCTCCGCCTTCCGTGATTCGGATTTTTTTCTGATATGAACAAATTTTGTCTCTACTGCAGAGATACTCTGGTGATACTCATCCTTTACTGTCTGGGGGAGTTCATTGTAGATCGAAAGGACTTCGAACAATTCTGCATTAAATTCATTTACATCATTATGCCTTGCGAGCGGGTCCGGACTCGTGGCTTTGCTGATTACAGCCTTCAGTCTCCTGTCTATCTCCTCATTGTATTTGAACAGCTGGATTTTGCTGATATCCTTCTCCTCTGAACCGGAGAGGAGCGTCTGCAGTATTCTGCCGCAGGAATAGATATCACTCCTGTATGATGGTTCATTACCTTCCAGAATTTCAGGTGCCAGATAGATATTCGACTTGTCCTCCTTAATCTGCTTTATGCAGTTGGAGAGCGTAATATAGTTCAGAATAGTCGTATCGGTAAGTTTGATATAGTCGGGCTGAATAATTATATTCGAAGGTTTAAAATCCCCGTGACATATAGTAGGATGCATCTCGTTCAGGATCTCTCCCATCTGGAAGAAGAGAGGTTCGATCTCCTCGAAACTGAAAGGCTTGCCTACCTCCGTCCTGAGTTTTATTGTATTCTTGAGAGACATCCCGTAGATGAATTTCATAGAGATATAGACCCAGCCTTCATGTGAGATATCCGAGTCAAAAATTCTGACCAGATTCGGATGAGAAATGTCTTTAATCCCTCTTACACCCCAGACAAGCCGAGACATCTCTTCCTCATTTTTGAAAACGAACGGCTTGAATATTTTCAGTGCCACCCCGCTGTTGGTCGCCTTGTCTATGGCATAGAAGACCTGTGCAAAAGTACCCTCACCTATAAAACGTGTAATGAAATAACGTTCGTTTATAGTGCTTTTAATCTGAACCAGCAGTTTTTCGGAATCGATCTTCTGTCTGATGGAGCCGGAGGACTTTACAAGAAGCGGCTCTTTACAGACTCCGCATATCTCTGAACCGTCGGGATTATAACTGCCGCATTTTTTACAGAGCACAAACTCCTCCGATTATTTTGAGACAAACCCGGAGATTCTTCCGATATCAATCTGATAGGGACAATCCCCGTAACCTGAATTCTTATTCCGCTTATCTGCTTTGATATACTGTGTAGAATCCCTTACAAGCCTTGAACAGATTTCCGAACCATCGGCAAAACTCTCTTTTGAAGTATAGACCGAACATACATTACAGCATATACAGTCAGCAGAATTCTGAATAATGCGAACCTCCTCGCCGCTTATGATACCGATATTATCCTGCCTGAACCTCTCAATAAATTCCCGGCTGCTCAGTTTTTTTGTAAATATATATTTGGCCAGATGAAGCGCAAAGAGGATTCCGAGAAAAAAGAGCGAATATATAAACTTAAAAAATCTCATAATACCGTATTATAGGTAATAATTGCCAATTATCAAATTTTTTACTCATCTCCCATAAGGGTAATATTCAGTACCTTTTCGGCATTTTTATAATATAACTTCTCAAGGACCGGTTCGGGGAGATCTATTGCATCTATCTTCCAGTCTCCCTGAACAGGGGTCATATGCTCCATCTGGACAGAGACGGTTTCGAAATATTTATAATGTTTTCTGTAAAACTCGACCGCATCTTCATCGTTTGGCTCGGGCTCAAACCCCTTCGAACCAAGCCAGAGGCTGTCGGAATGTATCCCTATATCCGTACCAAAGAGTATCCGGTCCTGATATTTTATAAAAAAGTCGTGCATCTTCTTTGCATTGTGTCTGCCGAATTCCGGCACCCTTGCAGCGATATCGATGTAATAGTTCGGATATTTATCGAGCATCTCACCCACAAAATCAGGATTCTCTGCATAATTGCCGAAATGAACTCCTATAAATGTGGTCTCCGGATGCTTTCTCACGAGATTTTCAAACTGAACCATTAATTCCTCAAACGAAGGATAATCCCTGCCATAAAAGGACCAGCCGGGATGGGCGAGAAGTTCGATATATCTCTCGTTGTCGGGAGTCGGGGGCTTAAAGAATGCAACAGGGTCTGCCGAATGAATCGATACAGGCAGGCCGAGTCTCCCACACTCCTTCCATATAGGGTCCAGAATCTCTTCATCTACCCTGAGCAACCTGCCGTCGGCATATCTGAAACCAAGTCCCAGAGCCTTGAAAATCTTCAGCCCCTTTGCACCCATTGCCTTTGCGCGGTTCAGATTGCGTATATTAATCCTCTGGAATATCTCCGGATTATCCAGATAATACCAGTTGAGGTTTACGTAGTTAATTATCCTGTTCTTTGTCATTTTTGCCAGCGTCTGCATCATTTCAAAATCATAACCGGGGATTCCTCCGCTGAGATTTACAAGCCTTCTGATACCTGCAAAATCCATAATTCTGATTGCCCTGTCGAAGCCGTCATATCCGATATGTGCGTGCGCATCTATCCTGTATTTTACCTTCGAATATGTCACACCCTTTTTGTTTTCAGGAAGAACGGAACCGGTATTCTTTCCCTTGCAGGAAATAAGCAGAACACCCATCAGCAGAAGAGAACAAAAAAATTTAAGCCCCGTTTTCATTTTCCGAAATAACCCTGTAAATAAATTCAATATCATCAAGGGTCAGATTCTGAGGTCTCTTGGACAGATCAACCCTGCCGGAGATCTCGATAAGATACTTCTCACCGAAACGTGACCTGATAATATTTCTCAGACTTTTTCTCGGATAATTGAAAATATCCTGTACCATCCTGTCGAACTTCCTATACAACAGATATCTGCTGACGTCATCATAAAACTGCATATAAACAACAGCTGAATCGACTCTCGGGGGAGGACTAAAGGAATTTCTGTCTGCCCTGATAATAACCGAGGGAGACGAAAGCAACGTTGCAAACACAGACATTGCGGACCAGTCTCTGTCACCGGGACGGGCAGTAATCCTCTCTGCCACCTCTTTCTGAAACATAAGGCAGGCATCCTTAATATAAGCCGCATTTTCAAATAACCTGAAGAGAAATAACTTCGAAAGATTATAAGGCAGATTTGCAGCAACCGTCAGCCTTCCGTATTTCTCAAAATACTTTTCAAAGTCAAACTGCATCATATTCATCTCGATTATTTCAAGACTGCCGTTGCCCGAAAATCTGGCTTTAAGTTTACTTATTACGTCCCGTTCCATTTCAATGGCAATAACCTTATTACATTTTTTTAGCAGATATTCAGTAAGATTGCCCGTTCCCGCCGCAAACTCTATGACAGGATTGCCGCCGGCAGAACTGCTGACCTCCGAGGCAATCGTCTCAAGAACGGTCTCGTTTACAAGCAGATGCTGACCCCACGATTTTTTGAGATTACCTGACCGGGATTTCGACCTTGAATAATTCATATCCGGAATATCCACGGAGGGTATATAATATAATTAGTTAAAAATCCAATGAAAATTAATAACGGCAACCCTATAAATATTCACAGAATCCTGCCTGACAATTTTTATAACTTACCATACCAGTCTCTTTCTGTCGAAATATATACCTTGATACCAAGCCCATTATGCAGATAATTTATTACTTTCTGCAGAACCTGCTACCCCTTCTTTACCCGGCACCTGTCAAAAATTATCCTGCAGCATAACCGAACTAAACAAATATCAATATTGCATACATATTTTGTAATATCAATATGTTAGAAAGATATTCTCAAGTATTACTTTAATATTTATCTGATTGTAAAAACAGTTGTTTTCACGGATTTTCCGGTAATAATTTCACCATCTCTGATAGTGTCATAAGTGCCCAGAATATCTATTTCCCCTGATTTCAGATTACCCCTTGAAGGGTCAGCACAGAGGACTGATTTACCGTTTCTTTTTAAGGATCTCATCCAGCCTGTAACCTGCTCAGTCATTCTGTTGTCATAAAACATATCTCCGGCCAGAATTACATCAAAATAGCTGCAATCAGATAAAAAGAAGTCTTTTTCAGTCAATTCAAATTCCACGCAATTCAGTTTCATATTGATTGAGGACATTACAAGGGCATTGGGGTCGGTATCCGATGCCAATACATATTCTGCTCCGCAAAGTCTGGCCGCTATCCCCTCCACCCCGCAGCCCGCACCAAAGACGAGAACCTTTCTGCCACGCAAAAGTCCGGAATTATCCAGAACAAACCTTGATAATGCCTGACCACCGGGCCAGCAGAACAGAAAAAACGGGTCACTGATACCATATTTTGCAAATTCTGACTCCTTTGCGTAAAAATATTCTGATTTTTCGGTCAGAACACGCAGACGGATCTCGGGCAAAAGGGGGAATGTAACGACCTCCGTGTAATTCATTACAAAGCCCGTTACATTATCAAGATTATCATGCCGGCTCAGACTCATATCCGGACAGATATCCCAAAACAGGGAAAAAGGGAAGAATTAAAAAGTCTGAAAAATTCAAAAGAAGCCAATCGGAATTAAGGATTAAACCTGAATCATATATCCGGTTAAGACGGGCTCAGTTCAGATCCAAACCAATGCGATACCCGGCACACATATCAAAATATTCAATAAATCCAAGTGGTTAAAATGTGTCTTCAGGAAAGTCAGCGAATATGTCTAACTGGCACCGGTTATCAGCACCTGTTACCATACATCTTTTTACTTGCATACTGCGTAAATATGCAGTATTACAGATTTCGTATTATAAGGGAGGTTTTTATACGATGGCAACAGTCCTTACACAAAAGCAGAGGGCAATTCTCGACTTTATCAATCTGCATATACAGACAGAGGGCCGTCCCCCTACCCTCAAAGAGATAGCAAAGCGCTTCGGATATGCCTCTGACAACTCAGTGCGGACACACCTGAGACTCATTCACAAAAAGGGCCTCCTCAAAAAAGAGCCCAATAAAGCGCGTGGTCTGAAAACATCTGAATTTTTCGGTATATCCTCACTCAATTCGGTCAATATCCCCCTGATAGGCACAATAGCGGCCGGCAAACCAATTACTGCTCTCGAAAATCTCGAAAAATATATATCGGTCGACCGTGAACTCTTCAAAGGCAACGACATATTCGCACTACGGATAAAGGGCGACAGTATGAAGGGGGCCGGTATAAATGACGGTGACATAGCAATTATTCACCCGCAGAATGATGCGGAAAACGGTGAAATAGTAGTTGCCATCATAGAAGAGGAAGCCACACTTAAATATTTCTACAAAGAAGGAGACAGAGTAATACTCAAGGCATCGAATCCGCTCTATGCAGACATAAATATAGACTCCACATCCGGCTCAGATGTCAAAATTATAGGGAAAGTTATTGGGCTAATCAGGAAACTGTAAACGGAATCATCTTTACAGATTCTGTCATCTTATGAAGAAAGAGATACTGCACATAAACATACCGTTCTTTCTCTCATCGGTAGAGTCACTATACGACCATTCACTCAAAGGGAGACCTTTTATAATCGCATCCTCGGATTCCCTTTATTCTCCCGTTCTTGAGATATCAGAGACTGCCTACAGGGCAGGTATCAGACGTGATATGACAGTTGCGGAGGCAAAAACACTGGAAAAGGATACTCTCATCATAAGACCAGATAACAGAAAATATACCCGTGTACTATCCGCAATTGAGTCTCTCATAGGCAGATTTACCCCGATATACGAAATACTTCCCACATCCGAGACATATATGGATATCAGAGGGACAGGCAGGGCATTCGGGGCACCGGAAGACCTTGCCCTCAGACTTTTCAGGGAAATATATTACCAGACAGGACTCAGGAGTCACATAGGAATCGGAAGCAGCAAACTTATAAGCAAAGCCGCCGCATCCTTCTTCAATACCGACGCCCTGCTGAGGGTCATAAACGGTTCGGAGCAGACATTCATCTCCCCGATGTCTGTCAGAATTCTCCCCGGCACCGACAAATGGATACTTCAAAGATTCTCTGACTACGGCATATTCAAGGTAGGAGATATCACCAGATTCAGCACAGAAGAGCTGTGTGCAATATTCGGCAAATCAGGTAATCTCTTCAAACTCTGGAGTTGCGGGACCGATATCAGACCGATTTTTACAAAAAACCACCCTTTAATAAGGGAAGAGACGGTTATTTCATACGAAGAAAACAGTTACGAAACTCTCTCAAAAAAGATATTCTTTCTTGCATCGGATATCGGATTCAGGCTCAGGGAGAGAAGATGCGCCGCGGGCAGATTCAGGCTCGTAATCACATATACAGACAATATTTCCGCAGAGGGATACTCAGGTGCAAAACCGAAAATAAATACCGATATATCGATATACCGTCTTCTAAGAGCACTTTTCTACCGCATCAGAACGCGGAGGATAAATATAAAAGACATAACGGCAGAGGCATCTCTCCTCTCACCTGTCTTTGCACAGCAGGAGCTGATAAGCCTTCCGCAAAGCAGGGAGAGAAGGCTCTTCTCCGCTATAGATACCATACGGAAACGATTCGGCGACAGCGCAATCAGATTCGGGATCGAAGACAGGATATGATGCTGATATCTTTCAAATCCTCATTCTCACTACTTGAAGGAGTTCACAGTCCGGAGGAGATAATCAGATATTCGGAGGAGGCCGGATATTCATCGGTACTGATTGCCGATACAAATAATCTCTACGGTCTTGCAGAGATTCTCAGTCTGAGAAAAGAACACAAAAAGAAGATTTTTACAGGCACATATCTTAAATATCCGGACAGAGAGAAGAATCTTTCGGTTCTGGCAATCCCTGTCAGCGATACAGGGTTTTCAAATCTCTGCTATCTGATATCTGTCATAAACACAGAAAAGAACCTTAGCACGGAGGAATTTACAAATCTCATAAAAGAGAGGAACAGCGGTCTCATTATAATCAGTTCCGACCTGAGGCTAAGCAGAATCCTCAGGGACTCAACGGAGAATATCTTCTTCGGTATCGGCACAGGTAATATCAGACTATACCCTCTCATCAGAGCTGAAGGGATAAAACCGGTTATATACCGGGAGACAATCTTTCTGTCCGGCAGAGACATTTTCACAGGGATTGTCCTCAGGTGCATTGCTCATAAGAAGAGATTCGATGAGATGAAACATCTTTATTATCAGCTCAAAGATTCGGTTCTGCTCCCCTCAAAGGTTACAGAGACGAGATTTGCACATATAAAAGAGGCATTCGTAAATATGAACTCAATCGAATCCTTACTCTTCAGGGCAGAATACAATTTTGCCCGCATACTTCCGGGCAGCGACATAAAAGATGCCCCCGGAAGACTTACGCAGCTCGCATTCGAAGGGGCAAAGGCAAGATATAAGGTAATCACAGCCGGAATAGAGAAACGGCTATGTTACGAACTGGATATAATCTCAAAAAAGGGATATGCAGGGTACTTTCTTCTGGTCAGGGATATAGTGGAGAAGAGCCATCTGACCTGCGGAAGAGGTTCGGCCGCCGCAAGTCTTGTATCATATTGTCTCGGCATCACAAATGTCGACCCGGTAAGACATAATCTGATGTTCGAAAGATTCCTGAACCCCGAACGGAGTGACCCGCCCGATATCGATATCGATTTTGCATGGGACGAGAGGGAAAAGGTCATAAACTACATATTTGAAAAATACAAAGACAGGGTGGCTCAGGTCTCCAATCACAACTCATTCTCAAACAGACTCGCGATAAGGGAGGTCGCAAGGGTATTCGGATTCAGCGAAGCCGAGATAAACCGTATCGTAAAGAGAATCAGTCTGCATCACGGGAACAGCAGTAATACTCATTTTGAAGAACCCGAAGGAAAAATCTGCCGGAGAGAACCAGTAAAAACGATATCCGGCATAGCACGTCTTATCTGCAACAATATCCGTCACATATCAACTCACTGCGGAGGGATTGTAATATCAGACAGGGATATAAAAGAGACAGTACCGGTCGGGATAACAGGCGGCGGAAAATATGTAATGCAGTGGGACAAGGATGATATCGAGAATCTGAATATAATCAAGATTGATGTACTCGGCAACCGTTCACTCGCGGTTATCAGAGATGCAAAAGAGATGATAAAAAGGAACTACGGGACAGATATAGACAAAAGAGGAATTATATTCGAGGAAGACCCGAAAACCCTCGAACTGATAAAAGAGGGGAAGACCATCGGGGTATTCTATATAGAGTCTCCGGCGATGAGGCAACTCCAGAGAAAGACCGGCGTCTCCGACTTCGAACACATTGTCATTCACAGCTCCATTATCAGGCCTGCAGCAAACAGATATATCAACGAATACGTGGAAAGACTGAAAGGCAAACCGTACAGACCACTCCACCCCGCCCTCTCCGACCTGCTCTCGGAGACATACGGGATTATGTGTTATCAGGAAGATGTAATGAAGGCAGCGATTCAGGTTGCCGGATTTTCATACGAGGAGGCCGACAGACTCAGAAAGACGCTCTCGAAAAAACACAGGGCTGAAAAAATTCAGTACTACCGCGAAAAATTCCTCGAAGGCGGGAGAAAGAACGGGACACCGGATACCATCCTGACCGAAATCTGGGCAATGATCGAATCATTCGGAGGATATTCATTCTGTAAACCTCATTCGGCATCATACGCACAGGTCTCGTTTATGTCGGCCTACATAAAGGCACACTTTCCTGCCGAATTCATCGCTTCGGTCATCAGAAACAAGGGCGGCTACTACCCGGTCTTTGCCTATATCTCGGAGGCGAGAAGAATGGGAATCAGAGTCAATCCGCCCGATATAAACGTCTCGGAGACAGGGGCCACGGCCTGCGGGGATTCGGTCTGGCTCGGATTCGATGACATAATCTCCCTCTCAAGAGAAGTATCTCATAACATTGTGAAAGAGCGGGAAGAAAGGGGATATTACACCTCACTGGAAAACTTTCTCGAAAGAAATCCGCATATCGACTTCTGTGACATACGAAGACTGATTCTCTCCGGTGCATTCGACAGAACCGAAGGTATAAAAAACCGTCCCGCTATCCTCCTGAAATCCGAAATACTCAGCAAAGGGAAGGCGGGAAGTCTTCTGAAAAATTATCCCCGCACCTTCGCCGAACTCCCGCCTTACTCAGACGAACAACTCATCAGATATGAATACGAGATGTTCGGATTCCCCCTCTCGGTCCATCCTGTAAGTATGATTGGGAAAAAAGACCTGCCCTGCGGGACAATTACTGCAAAAGATATAGACAGAGCAACAGGCAGATTCGTAAGGATTGCCGGATTGCCCATAACATCCAAACCTGTTCAGACCCGCACAAAGGAACTGATGGAGTTTGTTACATTTGAAGACGAGACAGGTATTTTCGAAGCAGTCTTCTTTCCGGATGCATTCAGAAGCTGCCACAACACAATATCGGACGGACTACCTCTCCTCCTCACAGGAAGGGTCGAAGACGACCACGGTGCAGTATATCTGAACTGTCATAAGGCAGAACTCTTAAGACACACGAAAGATACTCTGAAAATTCAGACGGCAAATATAAACAGTGATAAAAATACGGAAATCTTCTAAACTACCCGATATATTCTGTATTCTGCTACGAATTATGAATGACAGGACTGATTTTCATAAAAAAACAGTGATCACCCGTTTTTCAAACTTAATATTCCTTAAGCTTTGGAGGGCAGATTTATCAGGCTCTATCTCAAAATCAGAATTATCCGAAACTATTGCGATCTTATCTTTATTTGCCTCTACTATCAGAGAATAACCCTTCTGATGGCTTATCAATTCGAGAATAATAAAAACCATAATCCTGACAAGAACAGGATTGGAATTATGACCCGTAAATCTGAGAGAACCACCCTTTCTTTGCAGTAAAAGGTCCAGTGATTTCAGAATATCCCGGTATCCGTCCTCGGAAAATCCGTTTGTGAAGAGATTCAGTACAACGGCTGCAGATTCCTCCGAAGCCTTCCTCTCCTCTTCCTGCAAAAAATGTCTGTCATAAACCACCTTATGTCTGTCAATCTCTGATGAAAGAGTCTGAATCAGCCTGTTAATCTGTTCAATAAGTCTCTTGTGTGAAGGATATATACTACCTGTATTAATCAACGGTGTATGCCCCTTTTCAACGGCCTCAACAGAATTCTGAATCTCCGACAAAATCCGTTTCTCCTCGAGGTCAAAATGCCTCGAGACCCAGAACGACAGAAACGCCCCCGCTATAACAAACAGAATGACATACAAAACAAGCAGCCTGTTATTCAGTTTACCCTGATAAGTGTATCCTATACTGAAAAAATCCTTTTCAAAAACCTTTACCAGATGGGCATTGTCGCAAAAAGGCTCTGATTCTCCGGCCTTTTTATCAGAGGGAAGAATACATAGTTTTACGTCCGAATCATTATTTCTGTAAATGCTTAGCGAAATATAAATATTATCTCCCCTTTCAAGGGCAAGAAAGATAAAGAGATTCTCACCCTTTTTCTCTGGAATGATATACCCGAATCCGTCTTCAAGATAGACAATTTTACCGATGTTCTTCTTTATATAATCAGATTCGTCCCCTTCTGATATCCTGTTGCCTTTGTAAAATGATAAAGATTGTTCTTCTTTATTGTAAAGATATACTGCATATGACGGTACATAATTCTCATCCCTTGCAATATTCTGAAGGTCGTACTTCATTGAAATATAAACGGAATTAACGGTTGCCCTGATTTTCTGAAACCTAAGCTGATTCAGTTCCTTTGAAATATCCCCGAAAAAAGCAGAATACAGGGAAAGAACTACAAAGAGTATCAGAATCACAACTGATATAAAAAACGCAGTAAAATATCTTCCGTAATGCATAATAAATATCTATCCCAAAGTTAAACCAATAACAATGAAAAAAATGTTAATACAATTAATTTGACAGATAATTATTCTGATAGTATAAATTATCTGATTTTTATGAGTAATTTATGAAACCAGTTGCCGCCGGTATTACAAATGTAGGAATGAAGAGAAGCCATAATGAAGACTCTTTCTTCATTGTCGAGGATGAAGGGCTCTACATTATTGCTGACGGAATGGGCGGGCACTCCTCCGGAGAGATAGCCTCTCAGATGGCTGTCGAGACGGTAGCCAATTTTTTCAAATCGACCTCCAATGATGACGAAGTAACCTGGCCGTTCAAGATGGACAAAGGTAGGGATTATCAGGAGAACAGGCTTGTAACCTCTATCAAACTTGCCAATCTCAGAATCTACGAATCTGCCCAGCGCGAGGCAAAATACAGAGGTATGGGTACTACAATAGTTTCTGCACTCTTCAAAAACGATGAAGTTATCATTGCCCACGTCGGAGATTCCAGATGCTATCTTATAAGTGGTTCCGAGATGAAACAGATTACAGAAGACCATTCTCTCCTCAATGACTATATCAAGGCCAAAAAACTTACACCCGAGGAACTCGAAAATTTCCCTCATAAAAATGTCATTGTAAGAGCCCTCGGGATGAAAGAGACCGTTCAGGTTGACATAAACCGTATAAGACCCAATCCGGGCGATATTTTTCTGCTGTGCACAGATGGTCTCTCAGGGATGGTCAAAGATGATGAGATGAAGAATATCATACTATCAAACAGAGACAACCTCGAAAAGGCAAACGAGATTCTGATTCAGCGGGCCAACGAAAACGGCGGAGTCGACAATATCACCTGTATATTGCTCAAAATCGTTTAATCCTTGCAGGTTATTAACAATAACACCGGCATAACCACTTAAAATTGTGACACCCCGGAATATCAAAACTCCTTTGTAAGAATATCCGGTCAGCAGATAAGCTTTGCCTCGACCGTCAATAACGAACTCTGATAACAAAGATCTGACAATATCAGGTCATTGATATTTATGTCGGTTCAAGTATGTTGCTGTATGTTAATCTGGGATTAGCAAATCCGCGGATAAATGCAGCTGCCTTCTTCAGGAATTCCTTTATATCCTCATCATTACCGGGATGCTCGCCGTTGAGTTCGAGCGTTACTACCCCCTGAAACTTACTTGTGCGGAGAAAACCAATAATATAATCAAAATCAATATTTCCTTCATAGGGGAACAGATGTTCATCCTCCTCACCGTTGTTGTCGTGCAGGTGAAGTGAAAAGAGATATCTCCTCGCCTCGCTCAGGTCACTCATATAATTGCTGAATATATTGGAGTGACCGACATCGAGACATATCCCGATATTTTCGGTGTCAACCTTCTGTATAAGGGAGATAAGTATATTAACAGAAACTGATTCCGTCGTATGATTCTCAAGGGCAAGGAGAATCCCGTTCTTTACAGCCGCCTCATTAATAATAAAAAGAGATTCCAGAAGACTGTTAATTTCATTTTCATCATTCTTCTCTATTCCGGTATGCAGAACCGCCACCGGTATATTCAGTCTTCCTGCCGCCTCGATGTGTCTCACAATCTCCCTTACCGAATTCGATCTGATATTATTATCAGATGAACTGATATTGATCTTCTTTCTCTCTGTTACCTCCGGTACCCTGTTGAAATATATTGGCAGATGAACCGAATTTATCCTCAGATTCGTCTCTCTCTCCGTCCTTTCGACCAGACCAAAACAATCAGGGTCTGTAATATCGCAGTGTGGACGTTGTGCAAAGAGTTCTACTGATTCGATACCGTTTTGAAGCAATAATCCGAAAAGTAACGGATCTACTTTTTTATCAATAAAAGGGAGTGTCGAAATGGAAAACTTCATAAAAACACCTCGGTTGATTTTTATACTTTATTTATTTAAATTAATCCATATAATTATTACCAATTTTCAGGGAGAATCAGATTATGAATATACTTTTCATTTATAACAATCTCAGTGAAATCAATAATATCGAACAGGCCTTAAATAGCGGCGGACATAGTATCTATACAGCCAGAAATTACAATGAGGCCTCAGAGGTATTACTTAGGGTAAAGATAGATTTAATCATATGCGAACTGATATCGGACAGGATAGACGGGATACAGATACTTCGCCGTATCAAAAACTCGGATAATCTTGCAAATATCCCGTTTGTACTTGTATCATCTGCCTTAAAAGACGAAGAGGACCTCTCCTTTTTCAGAAAACTCGGTGCTATATCAATAATCGAGAAGCCCTTAACCTACAAAAGCATTCAGACTATCATCGAAAAATACCTTACTTCGCAGGAACTCAGTTTCGATTCCCGCCAGAAAGTCCTATCGGACGAAGAATTTGTTGAAGAATACAGCAATATCCTTACCAGACGGATTCAGAAGAGGGTCCGCGAACTCGAAGCCGATCAGCTTTTCATTCACAACCTAATCAACAGCATACCATCTGCAATATTTCTCGTAAGTCAGGATTTCAGAATAACAGATATCAACGAAGCAGGTCTGAAATATCTGGGCATCAAAGAGAAGGAAGAGATCAAAAACAGATTCTGTTATAACCTGATATATAAGAGCAATAAAGTCTGTAACTTCGAGGGACATCGCTGCCCTATACTCGGAGTAATTCAGGAAAAGAATTCAACCGAACACTATTTTGTCACCGAAAACAGCGGTATCAGAAGACATCTGAATATTCACTTTGCCCCTGTTCTCAACCCCCAGAACAATACCATTCTTATGCTCGAGCATATTACTGATAATACCGGGACTATCGAAATCATCAACAAAAGCAAGGAGAATGAATTCAAACTCGAAACAATTCTGAATGAATCCAGATATGGCATAATTCTCATCGAAAAAAACCAGATAATAAACATCAATTCAGCGGCAAAAGGTCTTCTCGGTATACAACATAATAATCTAGATGAACTCATAAAAATCGTCGAATCATCGTTTTATAAGGACATGACCGATGCCATAAACCAGAATGTAATATTCAGAAGAGAGATTTACCTTGGCAGGGGAGAAAATGAGAAGGTCCTGATTTTCGAGGCACAGAAGATATCCTCGGCCGGAAGGGATTTTATTCTGATAATTATTTATGATTATACAGAAAACAGCAGACTGATTCAGAATCTCAAAGACAGTGAACACCTTCAGAGGATGATACTTGAAAACATTCAGGACATATTCATACTTCTCAGAAATAATACAGTTGTGGAAATAAGCAGACAGATTGAAAATATTTCGGGAAAAAAGCGGGAGACATTAATAAAACAGAATATTTTTTCGGCACTGCCTTTTATACACGAATCACACCTTGTGGATACAGGTGCAAAGGAGATTACGGTTAGCTGTGAAGACGGAAAAAAGAAGTTCTTTCTTCTGAAGATATTCAGCATTACAATCAGAGGAGAAAGGCATATTCTCTTACAACTTTCCGATATTACGGAGAAGAAAGAAAAGGAGATGACAGAAAACGCGCAGAAAGAGAGAATCAACTACATCGACCGTCTGGACACCGTTGCAAAAATCAACAGAGGTATAGTACAGAATATCAATAATTTTCTTGCAGGTATCAATAACTTTGCAGAATTTCTTACAAAATCAGATACGGATGCAGAAAAAATCAGACTGACTGCAAACATAATAAAGAAGCTGACGAAGAATGCTGCGGGTGCACTTTCAAAGATTTCAAACCTCTTAAGCGCCGGTTCAGAGGAATTCAGACCTCTCGATATACAGATGGTTTTAGATGAACTCATGGACATTATCAAATATTCTCTCCCCAAAAACATTGAAATCAAATCAGAGAGACTCTCCTCTCATAACTTCGTAATAGGAGATTACAACGCACTGCTTCAATCCTTTCTCAATATCATTATGAACTCAATCGAGGCTATGGAGGACGGCGGAAGAATTACAATCAATACAGAAAATGTAACTGATGCCGGTCCGGAGAACCAGACAGAACAGAAAATCAGAATCAGCATTTCGGACACAGGAAGGGGAATTCCAGAAGATATAAGAAATAATATTTTTACTCCCTATTTTTCCTCAAAGAATACCCCCGGAACAGGTCTCGGACTCAGTGTAGTATATAATACGGTTATCAGACACAAAGGCTCTGTCAGTTTCAAATCAGAACCCAATAGGGGGACAACTTTTACAATTACCCTTCCAGTAGCAGATGCAACCCCCGAAACCCCTGACGGAAAAGATAACGGCAATATGGAAAAGATTCTCATTCTATCTGAAAACAGCCTCGAACGGGATATCATAAAGAGAATTCTTATCAGACATAATTACGATGCATATACAGCCGTAGACTCATATGATGCCCTCGAAAGTCTCAAGGTTACAAAACCTTCGCTAATTATTATGGAATCGGGGCTGTCGAGAATTTCCGATGAGGAGACATTCGAAAAGATTACAGACATATATCCCGATGCCGATATAATCCTCTACACAGGACTGATATTCGATGAAAAGACGATAAATCTATTTCTCAGAGGGATAAAATCGGTAATCTACAAACCGCTCGATATCAGGGAACTTCTGACAACCGTAAGGAATGCCGTCAGAAAACAGGATGAAAAGGCGGCAGCAGATTCAGAATCCGTTACCGGGACCATCAAAAAGATACTGATAATAGATGACGAGGAATATATTCTCTCGGCACTCAAGATGAACCTCTCCGACAGATATGAAATAACAATCGAGACATCAGGCACAAAGGCTCTTGACAGGCTGCTCGGGGGCGAACTCTTTGACAGCTATATCATTGACATAAATATGCCCGACCTGAACGGCCTTGAATTCTATAAAATGCTCAGGGAGGTAGACCCCGGCACCGGCAAAAAGGTCATCTTCATAACGGGCGGTATTTCCGACGAAAAGATAATCAGTGAAATGAACGAACTTAAAAATGAAGTCTTTCTGCTCGAAAAACCGTTCGATATAGATGAACTTATAAAGATTTTATCTTAAAAGCCAGACGAGTAAAAGGACCACAGCCAGAACAATCAGCGATGAGACGACGCCAAACAGCAAATATCTTTTAAGTTTTTTATTTTCTTTGACAGATGAAATGGACTTTACTTCTATCAGTTCGTCCGATTCCTGTTTCTCTCCGGCAGCAATTGTCTTTTTTTCTACCTCTGCAATAGCAGCCCTTATGGCAGTAGTCATCTCATCGGCAGACTGATATCTCTCCTGAGGTTTGGAGGCTATGGATTTTTCAATTACGAGATCGATTGCGGGATTCACATCGCCCCTCAGCTGGCATATCTTTTTGAAATTTCCCTGAGGCACTTCTCCCGCAAGCATTTCATAGAGCGTAATTCCGAGAGAAAAGATGTCCGCCCTCCGGTCTACCCTCTTTGCATCCCTCCTCTGTTCAGGTGCCATATAATGTGCCGTGCCCATAGCCATACCCGAACCTGTCAGAGAATAATCGTTCTGGGCACCTACAATATCGGCAAGTCCGAAATCAGCGATTCTGACATTACCGGATGTATCTATGAGCACATTCTCGGGTTTCAGGTCCCTGTGTATGACATTCTGTTTATGGGCAAACGAGATAGCCCTCAGAATCTGCAATGTATACTTTATTGCCTCGTCAAACCTGAGCCTTCCGTTCTTAAGTTTGTGCCTCAAAGTCTCTCCGTCAATAAATTCCATTACGAAATAGAAAAGGCCGTCCTTTGCACCTTTATCGATAATCGGTACTATATTGGGATGGGAAAGTCTGGCAAGAACCTCGGCCTCCCTGTTGAATCGCAGAATAAAATCCTTCTGCGAAGCAAATTCACTCTTCAATACCTTTATTGCCACCATTCTGTTTAATGAAAGCTGTTTGGCCTTATATACCGAACCCATCCCTCCTTTGCCTATTACCCCTATAATCTCGTAGCCCGGAATCTGCGGTATGTCGGAAAATATAAGGGTCTCCTTCTGAACGCCCTGATGCTCTTCACTCTTTCTCCCCTCCTCTCCCTGCCCGATTGTTCCGTCAAAACTCTCTGACCTCTTTACCTCGAAAAGTATCTGACACTTCTGACAACGTGCCTTCTGTCCCGTTACATAGATAGAGACATCGTTCTGAAAACCACATATAGGGCATTTCTGCTTTGAACTACTCATTTATTCCCGTATTTTTCCCTGAGTGCCTTCTCGACATTAGGAGGCACAATTCCCTTTACACAGCCGCTAAATGTTGCAACTTCTTTCACGGTCTGTGAACTTATATAGAAATGTTCCTGTCCTGTCATCATAAAGAAAGTCTCGATTTCCGGGGCAAGTTTCATATTCATATGTGCCATCTGAAATTCATATTCGAAATCAGATACAGCCCTCAGCCCCCTGATTACCACATTCGATTTTTTTCTTCTGACATAATCCACGAGAAGCCCTGTGAATGAGTCGACGATTACCCTTTTGTCATTTCTGAAAACCTCTCTTGCAAGTCTTATTCTCTCCTCGACCGTAAAAAGAGAATGCTTCCTCGGATTACACGCAATTGCAAGTATAACGCGGTCAAAGACCTTAAGAGCCCTTTTCAGGATATCAATATGTCCGTTTGTAATGGGGTCAAAGGAACCGGGGTAAATAGCCGTCTTTATCATATTTTCTCCTCAAAGATATTTGCGTCGAATGAATAAAAAGAGAGAACCGTGTCACCGAATCTCCTCTGTCTGAACAGATACAGGCTACCCGACTTGTCGGGATATTTCACCTTAATACTGTGTTCAAGAGTAAGAATTCCGTCCGGTTTCAATATATTTTCACCGATAAGGGATAATACCGAATTAGTAACTATCTCCCTGTAAGGTGGGTCAACGTATATATAATTGAATGCATCACTCTGATATTTCATTAAAAAATCGCTGGCATCCATAGTATAAAAGTGACATTTTTCCATTATATTCAGTGAGCGCGCATTCTCCCTCGCAATTGATATAGATTCTCTTGAATTATCCACGAAACTGACACTGCCTGCACCTCTGCTCAAAAATTCAAACCCTATGCCACCTGTTCCGCAAAACATATCAAGAACTCTGACATCATCAAAATATTGTCCGATAATATTAAAATAAGCTTCCTTTACCCTGTCAGAAGTAGGTCTGATTGCCATTCCCTTGAGTGATTTTATAACTCTTCCTTTCAATGTACCAGAAATAATTCTCATAAGTAAATACTCTGCAATTTCTATATTATATTTTTAAAAAAAAATCAAAATATTAACATTTATTAATTTGTCCATCCCCTGTTCCAAATATGATTTTAAAGAAATTTAACCAATAACTTAAATTTCAATCTCAGTCCCGCACACATCAGATTCCCCAAATATCTTCTGACAACTCACGGCTACTACTATTGGTCTCTTATCTGATTTGTACTTAATCTTCGGCTTCAGGTATTTCTTCTTTTTATCTGAATTTCTGGTTTGTCTCATAAAGCGTCTGTCATTCTATCTCGAATGTCAATGTCCCGGAGGCATCAGAGGAATCATCGATGAAGAGATTTATTCTCCATTTGCCAACAAGATTCTGGCTCTGAATCGATGAACCTGCTATCGGCATACTTGTATTTACTATACTGACTCCTCTCATAATAACCGGCTTTGTTATCTTAAAAGGAGTATAATTTTCACCGTATTTTATCAATTTCGGGACAGCTTCCGGCTTATCCACAAAAAGACTTATGCTCTGATATGTAGCATTGTCGGGGGTTATCAGTTCAAACCTCAAATGATGAAAATCGTCAATCACATTGAATCCTGCACAGAGTTCTATATTAATGGCATCATCCTTATTCAGTTTTTCGATCGGACTGTTACAACCGTCAGAAGAGACATAGAAATATACAGGGTAAAAATTAAATGCAGATACGCCCTTTCTGACCTTCGAATAATCGACTACCGGAATATTCCTGCTGAATTCCGGACTTACAATCCTCTCCGGATCTGTCTTCAGGATATAAGAATTGTTCTCAGCACCTGCTGTGAGGACAGAGAGAAGAAAAAATAAAACTATAATTATATTTCTCATATATCACCTCTTATTACTGTGTAAACGGAACCCTGAAGGCGAATACTCTTCCGTCAGTAGTCCCGAAGTAAATATTCTTGAGTGAGGTATCAGCAGACATATATCCTATTGCGTATCCAACATTACGCGTAAACTCAGTACTTCCGTCTGTAAGATTGATCTGATAAAGAGTTCCGGTATTCGAACCCACATAGACCTTATTCCATGTTACAGACAGAAGCGGCGGTGTCGCTCCGGCTATGGAAATATCATAGGCAGTCGATGCGCTGTTACCGTTATCATTAATCTTTATAAGATGAGAGGAGACAGTAAATATAAACCCGTTTGTGAGAGGAAGTATATAGGAGTAATTGAGATTCGTCCCGAGCCCGGGATTATAACTCCACCTGAGTGATTTATCGGATGCATTTATAGAATAGAGAAGTCCTGTCGTCCTGCTGGCAAAATTTACAACTGTTCTGTTATTGCTTAGTGCCACTCCGAAATCAATATCCCCGTAATTAGCCGAGTATAGCAGAGCCCCGTTATTTATTATATCCAGAACCCACAGCGAATTCTGGTTCTGGGCTGCACCTGAATAGCTTGCTGCATACAGCCAGTTGTTGGAGTAATCAACAGTTGGGCCTGCTGCAAAGATATCTACCTGATAAGTGCCTCCCTGATTGAATGTCCAGAGAATCTGACCATTATTCGGATTAATCGCAAAGATTTTATTGGATGTTCTGTCGGAATTTCGTGTTGCAAAAAATGCAAGGTCAGTTGTATATTTTGCCTGATATGTTGAGTTTGTGTACTTTCTCAATATAACGGCGGGCGGAGCTGTTATCATCCCGGTTGTAAGCTGGACGGACCATCTGACTACTCCTGTATCGGCATATATCCCATATGCATAACCGTTCTGTGCGCCCGTCAGAATCATCTTCGTCCCGTCCTCGAGAGGAACAACAGAGAATCTGTTATTTATTGCTCCCCCCAGCAATATCGGTCTGTAATACTCCTCGCCGCTTGACGGATTGAGAGAATTTACTGTCCCGAGGTTCGATGATGTATATACATTTGTGCCCGGGAATACCGAGGGTGTAAAGAGAGAAGATACACCGACCGAATATACCCACAAAGGATTCGGCTCGGCACCGTTTGTTGGCTGGCCCTTTATTCCGTTTGAGGAGGGGACATTGCCCGATGAATATATAAAATAGTCGTTCAGATTGTAAACCTTATAACAGTAGACTGTGCCGTTAGTTACTGAAGTATCAGTAAAGGTACTTGTTGTAGAACCACCTGAGTCTGAATAGGCAACCACAGCATTCCCTATCGACTGGCCAATACTATACTGAACTCCGTCATTTGGCTTTGTATCCGGAGGTGTGCAGGTACCAGAGCTGCCTGCCGTCTTCAATATCAATGTGCCGTAATGGTCTGACGGATTATTCCAGATTAGTTTTACCCTGTTGTTTGCGGAAGCTGTTACCAGTCCTGTTACGTCGGGCGGAGGAGTCGCCACGATAACCGAAACTGTATCATATAAACGGCTCGTTACATTCTTTGCATCAAGAACTCTGGTCTCAAAAGTATAATCTGTTGTAGATGCGGGTTGAGTAGAACTTCCGACCTGAGAGAATAACAATGAAAAATCACATTCCTCATTCTGGTAGATATAACAGCTACTGTTAGTTGTAGTAAACTGATATCTTTCGGGATTGGTAAGCCTCGAATACGTCCAGATGCATCCCTGACAGGATACTCCTGATTGCGTGGCTTTTACCCATATAGTAGTGTTGGGATTATAAATCGTAACTGTCTTGATTCCAACAGCAGATGAGTTCTTTACATTCCAAATCAGTGTCTTGTTGGTTGAATTCCTTAGAACCGACGAGGGGCTTACAATAACGGAATAGGAGCTAATCTGTCCGGTCTCTGTCTGTGAGATATTAGTCTGCATTCCGCCGTCTGCCATTGCCAGTCCCGAATAGGCAAAAGTATTACCTACAGAACCCGTAATAGTAAAATTCCATACAAAAGAGGTGCTCTGCCCCGTAAGCAGTTGATTGACGATTGCCGGCTCAGGTCCCTTATTATACATTGATGTGGCTGTACCAAAATAGCAGATCCCGCCCGGAGAAAGCGGACAGGTTGATGTAGGATATATATTCGTAATCGTTGTTGTACCCCAGTTTGTAACGGTCATATAGACATCTACATTGTCACCTGAGACTATGTTATTCGGGACAACAGAGATAACCGATGTAAAATTACCAATTGATACATACTGGGAGGTCACTGAGGGTGAAGTCCTCGTCGTACCTGAATACGTATAACCGCTAAAACCTAATGTCCCGCTCTGCGTTGCTGTGCAGGAATAGGTAAAATACCCTGTCGAATTGGCGGCGAGCGTGAGATTTGCCGGAGACGGTGAGGAGAGAGTGCAGTTCCCTCCATCGGAAGTATTTTTCTGAATGACAGGGAGTATATTGCTTACCGATGCCGATGTCTTATTTGTAACCGTATATATAACCGTTATGCTGCCTCCGATATTAACGGCCGTAGGAGATGCGTCAATCGATGTATAAAATGAATGCCTTGTATATGTCGGGGTCTGACCATTTGTCCTTGAATAATTCACACAACCCGAATATCCCTTCCCCTTTGAAGCAAGTATCTGAACCGAATCAGTTATATTGGAAGCCCCTGACGGCGGAATAACATTTATTGAGTAAATTACAGTCTCACCCGGATCAAGAGAATAAGTACAATTTGAAGACCTGAACGTGATATCGGGAGAAGCTATACTCTGCACATCCCATCCCGTTGCTGAACCTCCGGTTATTAAATAGCCGGCCGGGAATGTAAACTGAATCTGGCTGATGATATCAGAAGGGTCAGCCGAAATATTCCTTACAGATATATCAACACGGTTTTCGGTCTGCATAATTGTATAATTATATGGTTTAACGAGTTGTAAGGATACAGTGCCACCATATAACCACAATGAATGCAAAACAAAAATGAAAACTATTATAAATCTGGTAATTTGCATTGGCATACACCTCTTTATAGGATTACTTTACATTAAAAAAGATTCAAGCATCCTAACTAATCTTGTATAACATTTAAACAATTACGTCTATAAGGTTAACACCTTATATTTTGGTATTATTTTGTTATAATTGAAGATTTTCGGTTATTCTGGACTTTCAGGCAACCTGAAATAGAACCGGCTTCCCTTACCCGGCTCACTCTCCACACCAATTGTACCGCCGTGTGCCTCAACCGCAAGTTTACAGAAAGTCAGTCCGAGTCCGGTAGAATATTTTTTCTTCTCCTGCCGTATCTGAACCTGACCAAACTTCTCGAAAATCTTGCTGTGATACTCTTTTGGAATACCTACACCGTCATCGATTACCGAGAAAGTTATAATCCCCTCCTCTCTTCTTACACTCACCTTTACAGGATTTTTACTCCCTGAATGTTTAATACTGTTTGTAATGATATTAATAAGAACTCTTCTGATAATCTCACCGTCACACTTAATCCTGAAATCCTCCGGAATATCCTGAATGATCTCTGAATTACTCAAACTTGCAGCAATTGATGAGACTGCTCCGTTAATAATATCCGAAACCGAATAATTTTGAATATTCAGAGGGAATTTCCCTTCTTCAAGCCTTGCCACATCGAGCAGCGAATTTATCATCTCAAGAAGTGAACTCGCAGCAGAATAGCCAGATTTAATGTAATCCATAATATCCGGATTACCGAGCCTTTCACATTCCATCTTTAATATTTCAAACATAGATAATACACCAGTCAGCGGGGACCTCATGTCATGAACAATCATATTTATAAGGTTGTCTCTCAACTCCTCGAGTTCCCTAAGTCTACGGTAATTTCTCTCAAGTTCCGCATTCGTATTTTTGAGTTCCTGCTGCAATCTGCGGAGTCTCAGATGATTATCGACCCTTAGGAGCACCTCTTCCTTTTCAAAGGGTTTGACGATATAGTCAACACCTCCTGCCTCAAATGCGGATTTCTTGTCATCAATTCCTGAAAGTCCACTTATAAATATTACCGGCACATCAAGAAATTCACTTTTCGCTTTTATCTCTTTGCAGAGCGTAATTCCATCCATATCAGGCATCATTATATCAAGAAGGAACATATCAAATTCTGGCCTTTTCCCAAGAATTTCAAGTGCCCTGTCCCCGGAATTAGCAACACTTATTTTGTATCGTTCAGAAAGTATGGCGTTTAAGACATTAAGATTTTCCGGAGAATCATCAACAATTAAAATATTCTCCCTCTTTTCGTCCGGTTGATTATTATTACCTTGTTTCACTGCCATCCTCTGTGCAACTGCCTGAGACATCAGAAAATTGTCTGTAACTGCAACGTCAAAATGTTACATTTCTGCAAAATTAAAATGTTACATTTTTCGGCTTCATTGATTTTCATATAACTGCCTCACTATATTCTTTTACTATCCCTGATTTTGTTTTGCAAAGTCTTTTTCCTTTGT
>DYEF01000090.1 GCA_020725805.1 Bdellovibrio sp. | reverse complement strand
TTCTGTGGTGATAGGATTGTAATAACGAATCTTCCAATTCTGTGGGTTAGGCTTAAAATCCACTGGTACCCCATTTCTTTCATGAGGACACCTATCGCTCCTGCGGCAAATATCGGTACTAACACCATCGGATATACTACATTTACACACTCCTATCGATATATCCACTCCCTCCTTTACCAACGCAAACTTCTCAGGATGACCTCCCCAACCAAAATAAACAGGCAAAACTTCAAACTTACTATTAGTAGGGACAGACCCGGCATAAGACTCCCGGTCAAACATATAAACAAGAACTAACAATAAAATAACCCTTCTCATCTTTCCCTACTCTTTATTAAAACATATTCATTCCTGTTTTTCAAAAACATTCTTCCCCTCCATCTTCACATTAAAATATACCATTCTTTTTTTTTTTTTGATGTCAATAGGATTTTTTCGCTGGAAATACCCCAAAATTTTCAAAAAATCCTAAAAAGGTTCTCTATCAAAACTTCAGCTCTTCAGCTCTTTATCTCTAACCAAAGACTTTCAATATATCCTCGTTCAACTTTAATAACAGAAAATGATTTGGCTTTTAATAAGGAAAAAAATGTTGTAGTATATTCTGCCGAGGAGGTCGTTATGAAAAGACATTACCCTGCAATTTTCATATTAATTTATCTTCTTTTCAGCTGTTCAGGTCCTTCTTCGTCCGATACCGGTAACTCAGGCAATACGGATATTGTAATACCAATAGACACCTCCGGCACAAAAGACGGGAATCTGCCTGACATATCAGATGAGGATATCAGAGACACGGGCTTTCCGGACGCTGAAGAGATAACGGATACCGGTGTCGATACAACCGCCCCCTATGTGGTCAGCGCCTTCTCCCCCGACGGAAAAGTAATCACGGTAAGATTCTCCGAGCCTGTCGATGAGACATCGGGTTCGAAGACCGAAAATTATACAATCAAAGGGTCAGACAATTCAGTTATCGCAATCAACGGAATTACAGTCAGAAACGAGTTTGCCACCCTTACAATTCCGTCCTCCGCCGTTATTAACCCGCAGCTTACCTATACGGTCCTCGTTCAGAACGTTACTGATAAATCAGGCAATTCTATCGACAAGAGCCGCAATAAAGCCCAGATCAAACGGTCGGTATATCTCACGATACTATGGCACCAGCATCAGCCGACCTACCTTGACCCGGTAAAGGACCAGCTCCTCGGCCCATGGGTAAGAAAACACGCCGTAATGAGCTATTACAGAATGGCCGAGGTATTAAGAAATTATCCGGATGTACACCTGAACATAAATCTTACCTCAGTGATGCTCTTTCAGCTCGACGAATACTATATCAAACGGCTCACCCCGTATTACAATCCTGCCACAAACCGTATCAACGAGGCCGAATTCCTTGCAAAGTACGAGGGGAAGACCGACCCGTTTATCGATATCCTGCTCAAAGACACACCGGACCCGTCAACGGCCACACAGGAACAGATTGAATATTTTTACAGAGGTGCATGGTCCTGTGTCTCAACATCAGATGCAGTTATGGAGAGATTTCCGGAATATAAGGCATTAAGAGACAAAAACCGCGCAACCTATACACAGGAAGACTGGCTGAATCTCAAGGGCTTTTTCGAGATAGCGTGGTTCGATGTGAATTTCCTAAGGGGCAGGGTCAGTCTGCCGGACGGCTCATCTGTCGATCTCTCCGATGTCGTAGAGGAGAAACCGGACGGGAAGTTCTATCTCAGAAAGGGTGTAAAGATCACTGAAGACCTCTGTAACCGTCTTGTGGCCGAACAACTCAAAATTATGAAAAATGTAATTACCGTTCATAAGGAACTCGCCTATAACTTCGAGACCAAGAAGGGACAGATAGAACTCACCACCACGCCATTCTATCACCCCATCCTTCCGCTCCTGATAAATACCGATACAGCAAAGAAGTGCCAGCCGTCCGATGTACTCCCGCAGCCGAACTTCAGCTATCCTCTGGACGCACACGCACACGTGCTGAAGGCCTTATCCTATTTTTCAGGTCTCTTCAATTATACACCCGTGGGGATGTGGCCCGGCGAGGGCTCTGTCTCAAATGAGGCAATTCAGGTATTTGCATCCAACTCGGTCAAATGGGTGGCAACGGACCAGGGAATCGTCGAACGTTCCCAACCCTCCGGACTCAATCAGTTCCAGCCCTACAGGGTAAACGGCGGAGGGAATAAGGATATGGCCATCATCTTCAGGGACAACGCACTATCCGACAAGATAGGTTTCGCATTTCAGGGACTAACCCCCGAACAGGCAGCGAATGAATTCATACAGGACGTTCTCAGGAACGCCCCTAATTTCGGACAGATTGACAGACTCGTTGTAGTCATATCCGACGGGGAGAATCCGTGGGAGAACTATATCAAGGACTTTCAGGGGAACGGTTTCAAAAATCTTCTCTATTCAAAACTCAACGAATCCTATAAAATGGGTGAAATCATAACAACTACCGTCACCGAATATATTGAAGGTAACGAAAGCAGAAACATCCCTGCACATCCGGTATCCTCAATGAAGAAGATAGATGACCTCTGGCCGGGCAGCTGGATAGGTTCAAACTACGCCATATGGATAGGGGAATCCGAGGAGAATCAGGCGTGGACATATCTGAGAAGGGCAAGAAGCGACTTAGAGAAGACCGGTCTTCCGCGTCCGAACCCGTCTGCACCTATGCCCGACCCAGTAACAAACCAAAGAGATTACTACATATGGAAGGCATGGGAATCCATCTACAGCGCGGAGGGTTCTGACTGGTTCTGGTGGTACGGCGACGATATGACATCACCTGCAAACGACGATACCCCGTTCGACCGGTCTTTCAGGGCTCATCTGAACGGCGTCTATGAATTTGCCAGACTGGCGGGCGCACAGATTACAACCCCGGAATTCGGCCCGATTGTCCAGCCAAAGGCAAAGAGCCTCAAAGGTCCTTTCACAACTCCCCCCACTATCAATGGGATTTTCGACCCGGACGAGAGCGAATGGGCAAATGAAGGCGGACTCTTCTACGATATCGACTCCTCGGGTTCGACACCTTCTCCCGACGATATAATTTCAATGATTTATTACGGATATGACGACAACAATTTCTATACGGCAATTCTTTCTAACTTCGACCTCTCTGCAAAACTCAACTCCAATATGAAAATATTCCTCTATTTCTCCCACAAGCATATAACGGATAAGGACAAGGGAGAATATATTGCAAACCCTTCCAACAAGAGCACAAGAAACGGGACACCGCTTCAGTTCGTCTCCGGAGGTGCGGCAAAGGAACTTGTGCTTGACTTTTCGGGGGTCAGCCTCAGTCTGACCCTTTCAAATGCGGACGGCAGCGGCAAATGGACAGCTACACAGCTGAACGGGATCAGCGCAGGCGGACCTGTATCCAAGGGGAAGCTCATCGAGATAAAAATTCCTTTTAATGCACTCGAAATAACAAAAGATGACCCGCTCGAACTCCTGTACGTAGTGGCAAGGGGAGATTCGGATATCGATTCTGCCCCCAACTTCGGTTCAAAAATCATCTTCGAAGACACCACAACGCTCATTTATGTGACCTTCAAGGTCGATGTAAGCGGCAAGGTCATTCCTATCGACCAGTATACCAATATCACAACTCCTCCACCACCCAAGGGTAACGGCATTGTTTACATTACAGGAGCGACCGAGAAACTCTGCGACTGGATTCCGAATTCTGTCGGTTGTGCATTAAGGGATGACGGACAGGGCTCGGATGAAGTAGCAAATGACCAGATCTGGACAGGGACTTTTGCCTTCCCTCCGCTAACAAATGTTCAGTATAAATACACAATAGGGCTCCCGAAGGACCAGGGAAAGTGGTCAGGCACGGAGGAATATCCGCTTACCAACCGCGGGTTCCCGCTCGAAGATAAAAACGGGGACCACAAAGTAGTGATCAGAGACATATTTGCAGACAGACCGCAGCCTTCCGGTACCATGGGCAAGAATGCCGTGTTCGAAAACGAATAGTCTTTCTGAATACTGAATTTAAGCGGGTTTGCTGTTCATATCAACGCCGGACATAAGTAAAATATAGATTCTGCGCAACTTTATAGTTGACAAAGATTAAAGATATGTTATCAAAATCCCCTATTTTGCTTATTTATTAACCACTGATGCCAAGGAGGGCATAAATGACCAAGCAAGAATTACTCGAAGCAGTAAGAAAACAGACCAAGACAACCATCTCAAAAAAGACCCTGAACCTTATAATGGACTCCATTTTTGAGAACATCAAAAAGGCTATTAAGAAGGAGAGCCGCTTTCTGTATCCCCATTTCGGTTCATTCGTTCTGAGACAGAGAAAGGCAAGAGAAGGAAAAAACCCGAAAACCGGTGAAAAAATAAAGATAAAGGCAAGCAAAACCGTCAAATTCAGACCGAGCAAGGAATTCAAGGAAATAATTTGAGGAAATACCGTTTTCAGAAAAGAGCCCCGTTTTGCGGGGCTTTTTTGTTTATGCAGAAATCAGATATTTTTGCTGAAACTAAACAGAAAAGGAGGTGTTTAAATACTTGGCAGACCTGAAGGGAAAAGGTTTTGATCCGTTGAAGATGACAGATGCCGAGATTATGCTGCGTTTCCGCGAGGGAGAAGCGGCTGCCTTCAGGGTTCTGTATGACAGGTTTGTAAGGAGAGTCTTTTCTATGGCTTACAGGTTTTCGAGAAATTATGAAACAGCCAGAGATATCACGCAGGAGGTATTTCTGAGGCTGTACCAGAAAAAAGACCTCTACAACCCCGAGATAAGTTTCAACACCTTCTTTTACAGGCTGACATACAACTGTATCCTGAATTATATAAGAGATCACAGGGATACACTTAGCGAGAACGAACCCACACCTGTCTCTTTCTCGTCATCCGTTACTCCGGAACAGACCGCTTTTGCTAATGAACTTCTCAAAAACATTGAAAAGAGGCTCGACGAATTGCCCGAAAAACAAAAGACAGCCTTTATACTCAACAAAATAGAAGGACTGAGCTACGAGGAGACGGCTCAGGTTATGGATACAAATATAAATACCGTCAAGTCACTTATTCACAGGGCCACTATAAGTATTATGGAGATCAAGGATGAATAACCATATCGACAACCTGCTTTTTGACTACAACAAAAAAGAGTCAGCCCTGAATGACAAGGAAATCAGCCTGCATATACAGGATTGCGGCAGATGCAGAAAACTGCTCGAAGATTATTTCAATACAATCGATGTGATGAGAAACTCCCCGGAAATACCTCAACTGAGCGATTCGGAATGCTCCCGGATGTTCGAAAACATAATTTCCCGTGCTGAAGTCAGAAGGAGAAAGGCAACCATCCTTCCCAGAGTCATCGCTGTCGCTGCATCAGTAATAATAATCCTTACGGCTGTCTTTCTGTATAAAAATCACAATAATACTCTGAATACCGGCAGGGAAATAGAAAGTCACATAATAGGCATATTCAGTCCGGACAAAACCGACGACCTCGAGATAATCTCCGACCTTGAACTATTTTCAAATCTTGATATAATAGAAAATCTGGAAACCCTCGAGGAACTCAATGAGGTCATCGACGATGAAATTTAGTCACCTGATACTCTTTTTGATACTGGTAATTCCCCTGTCCCTGAACGCACAGAACAACAAAATTGACGATGAAGAATCGCCGATTCAGACAATAACGGAGAATGATATAGAGGAAGAAATAATCAGGAATCTCGATTTGCTGAAAAATCTGAACCTTGTGGAAAACCTGAGAGAATTCGAAGAAATATCGGAGATGATGGATTATGAAGAAGATGAATAAATTTATTTTTGCCCTAATCTTTCTTTTCCTTATTTCGGCCGCAGATATTTATGCAGATGAAAACCGTACAGAATACAGCAAGCTACCCGAGAGCGAGAAGAAGGAACTCAAGGCGAGATACCTCAAATTCAAATCCTTAAGCCCTGAAAAGCAGAAGGAGATACTGGAAAACTATCAGAAGTTCAAGCGCCTGAGCAACGAAGAGAGAGAAAAGATCAGAAATGCATATATGTATTACAGCAAACTCTCCGAAGACGAGAAGATAAAGATAAAGGCCCAGTACAAGAAATATCAGAACCTGCCGAAGGAAAAACGGGAGAAACTCAAAAAGCTATACAACAAATACAAAAAACTATCCCCCGAACAAAAAGAGGCAATCAGAGAAAAGGCACGGGAGAAGAAGCAAAAGCCCCAGTAATCATCAACGTCTTATCTCGAACCCTTCAGTATTTGAAAACGGGACATATTCGGTTATAACCTGCTCGACTTTTGCAGAGGGTGGACCCTTTTTGCACCACTCGATAAAGGCATTAACCCCGGACTTGCTCCCTTCGGCAAGACCCTCAACAGAACCATCCCTGAGATTTCTTATCCATCCTGACACACCGAGTG
This sequence comes from Bdellovibrio sp., assembly GCA_020725805.1. Lineage (GTDB taxonomy): Bacteria > Myxococcota > SpSt-1050 > SpSt-1050 > SpSt-1050 > SpSt-1050. The sequence continues at coordinate 23,123 of DYEF01000090.1, read as the reverse complement.
AATATGCCGTTTTCTGTGCATAATATCTGAAGGCCACACCCTGCACAACTCCTGTAACCCTGAAACGAACAGCAATCTCTTCTGCCATCAAAAAACCGCTCTTAAAACCGTGGTAAACAGATTACTTCTTTTCTTCCTTCGCCTTTCTTGCCTCCATCACCTTTTTGTAAAGCGGGTCGTTCTCCTGAAGTTCTCTTCTTAAGACCTTCCCTACGAGAGTCTTCGGGAGGTCCTTCCTGAACTCTATATATTTCGGAACCTTGTAATGAGTCATATTGTCCCTGCACCACTTCAGAAGCTCCTCTTCGGTAATTTTGCCTTCTGATTCCGGCTTGAGCACTACCCATGCCTTTATTACCTCGCCTTCAACCTCGTCAGGAATACCTGCTACCGCCACTTCGGAGACGTGTTCGTTATTCCCCACAAGTTCCTCAACCTCTTTCGGGAAGACAGAATAACCTTTATGTTTGATGAGCTGTTTCTTCCTGTCCCTTAAAAATACTGCCCCGCCCTCATCCATAAATCCCAAATCTCCTGTGAGCAGCCACTTTTTACCATTCATTTCGACTATCGTCTCCGCTGTCTCATCGGGGCGGTTGAGATAACCCTTCATAACCTGAGGTCCGGCTACCGCGAGTTCACCTATCTCACCCTGAGGCATCTCCTTATTGGGGTCTACCGGGTCAACTATCTTCCACTCGGTCCCGGGGAAGGGCAGACCTATTGAACCGATCTTCCTGTTTCCCCAGAAGGGTCCGGCACTGACCACGGGGGACGCCTCGGTAAGTCCGTAACCCTCAACCAGCCTTGCACCTGTGCTCTTCTCAAAGGCCTCCTGAACAGGTCTGTGCAGAGGTCCGGCACCGGACACACAGAGCGACAGTTTGCCTCCCAGATTGTACTTTGCGATATCGGGGTATTCGGCAAGACGCTTGAAGAGAATCTCTGCCCCGACATACATAAGTCCGTCACCCGTTGCGAGTTTTTCGATATCCGCCAGCATATCATCTGTCTTGGGAGGCCTCGGGTATAAAAGCATCCAGCCGCCGTTACATATCGAGATATTCATTACACAGGTCATTGCAAAGGAATGGAAGAGCGGGATAACACCTATTACACCTACGCCCGGTTTTGCCTTATAGAGCCATGCCTTCGACTGGAGGGCATTTGCGACAAGATTACGATGGGTTAGCACCGCCGCCTTCGGCACACCGGTTGTACCTCCGGTCATAATATATGTTGCCGTATCATCGGGGTCAATTTTGACATCCGGCAGATTTACAGAATATTTTGCAAGTGAACGGAGCATAAGCGTCCCTGAAGGAAGCCTGCCGCTCGGAATTTTATTGAGGAGCTTACCTAAAAACTCCTTAACAAAACCAAGGTCCAGAAAATCAGCAATATTGGTGCCGATAAGAATCTTGATATCAGTCTTGTCTATTATCGGGGCAATAGTCTGTTCGTAAAGGTTGTCCAGAACCACAAGGGCCTTGGCACCGATAGTTTTAATCTGATGAAGGACCTCGGCAGGCTTATAGGTCGGGTTTATTCCTGATACAATCGCTCCCAGTCTCACAGTGGCATAATAGCAGATGACGTACTGAATCGAATTCGGCAACATCAGGGCCACTACATCTCCCTTTCTGATACCCAGTTTATGGAATGCAGAAGCCACTCTGTCGACATAGTCGTTCAGCTCCCTGTATGTTATGCTTTTGCCCAGAAAATAGATAACTCTGTAATCGGGATAGTTTTTTGCAGTCTCCCTCAGCATATCACCCAGCGGAGTGTCCGGGAATTCGATATTCTTCGGGACTTCGTCGGGCCAGCCTGCCTCTTTTTTGAACCAGGGTTTACTTTCATCAACATAAAATCTCTTGTCCATTGCACTCTCCCTTGCAAAAAGTTTCTCGCCCCCCCATAACCATTTAGGAACATCAAAAGGTATATCAAAATTAAATTTTTAATGCAACTGTTTTCGGTCTTTTAATGCTCTATTTGGAGAATCTCTCCTTCTGCTCTTTGTAATACTCCTCCGAGGGCTTCAGTCTGATGGCCTCGTCGATAGCCTTTACGGCCTCTTCCTTGTTCCCCTTGAGAAAATATAACTCCGCGAGCAAATCCCACGCATCGTCATCAGACGGGTCGAGGTCAGTTGCCTTTTTTGCATTCTCGATGCCCTGGTCTATTCTCCATTTATTCTTCCAGCTCACATACGCAAATGTCTTATAAGGCTCCTTGGTATTAGGACTTTTCTTGACGAGTTCCCTGAGTTTCATTACCGCAACACCCTCTTTCCCTCCCTTGACGTAGGAACATATCAGAAATATAAAGGCCGATTTTGCCTCTTTTGATTCGGGGAAGAGTTTGATTACCTGCTCAAGATGAGCCGCGGCAAGGTCATAATCCTTGATTCCCCTGAAATACAGATATTTGCCGAGAGAAAGAAGTACCTGTGATGCATAACCCTTCTCGTTCTTCTGGTCTGCTTTCAGAATCTTCTCACAGTATTTCTTGGATTTCTCCCTGTCTGACCGGAAAATATACGACATACAGACATTGAACATCAGGTCAATATCCTTTGGATTGGCATCGGACTTCTTTGCAAGCTCATCGAGTTCACTCTTCCCGCTCTTTGCCTGCTCAAGAGTCTTCTTTATCTTCTGTTCATCTATCTCATCAACAAGCCTGTCGAGTTCCTTCCCGCCTGAATCCAGAATCAGAAGTGTCGGAAAAGCGGTAATTTTGTACTGATTGAATAATTTCTCTCCCTCACCCTCCTCTCCGTTACAGCGGGTAAAGACATAATCAGAAAGAATCCCCTTGACCCCGTCCGTTGTCAGCACCTTCTTATAAAGTTCGCGGCAGGCAGGACACCAGTAGGCATAAAAGTTTATCACTATATTGGTGTTCTTCTGTGAAGCCAGACTCCTGAGATGCGTCAGGTCACACTTTTCAGAAGTCAATTCGGCAGCATAGAGCAATGAAGACTGGACAAGAATTGCCAAAACGATAAGAATCATTTTTTTAAGGTTCATCAGATACCTCCGTCAACGGTTAATGAAACAGGATATTATCAAATTTCAAACTGTTTGTGAAACAAAATCCAACCTTATTCAAGCAAAGAACATCCGCAGCCCGAATCCTTGCCGTTCTTAACCTCAGTTACCAATGAGCCCGAATCCGGACCAGTGGAATCATCTGTGACATCTTTTGTCCCTCCGTCGATATCCCATTCGTCAAGATGGGGTTCAAATCTAGCATATATGGTATGGTCCCTGTCAATGTTCGTAAATGTATATGTATTCACTTTGCCGATATTCTCGCCATCCACTTCGGCATATGAAAGATAATACCCGTTTGACGGAGTAATCTGAAAGGTTATACTCTCCCCTGCTCCGACCTGAATATCACCTGACGGACTGATGCTACCTCCCTCTGATGCAGAAGCAGATATCTTATAAAAAATCTTCTCCTGTCTGAATGTAGCCGAAAGAGTGTGGTCCGAAGTCACATTCGTAAAACTATACGAACTAACCGCCCCTGCCGAAATATTGTCAACCAGCACATCCTCAATCACATATCCGTTGTCGGGGATAATATCAACTTTCTGACCTGCACCATATTTGACAAACGGATTTTCGGGCAAAACCTTACCACCCGGTCCGGCAGTCGTTTTTATCATAAATGTCTTCAGGATGAACTCTGCCTCTACCTTCTTTTCAGAATCCACAACGACTGAACATACGGGCTCGTCGATACACTGTGTGCCGCTGAAAGATGCAAATAAGGAGCTCTCATCGGGAATCGCCGTGAGTTTTATACTATCCCCGTCTGTATATTCAGCGCTGCATACTGAACCACAGTCGATACCGGCGGGTTCGGATAATACCTTTCCGCTCCCGTCTCCCTTCTTCGTCACACTAAGAGCAAAACGGCATAAATCACCGAAAAAATATTTCCCCAGACTGTTTTCAAGGGTCAGTGCATCATAATTTTCACAGAGAACCACTCCGTTGGGGCACAGAGTATTTACGGCAACCGACGGATTCATAATTGTAAGTTTTCCGGTCTTGTCCATAAGATACTTATCCACAATTTTGCCGTCAGCCACATTGACGGAACTCAGGGCCACATTCGAAATAGTTCCCTGGGGAGGCTTTGTCATATAAGTTACAACAAAGCTATTCATAAACGGATTATATGCAGTATCGGGATATCTGTTGTGCAACGAATCACTCGTGATATCTACCGTATAGAAGACCTTCAGATTCTCATCGAGCGTAAATGCCTTTATATTGTAAGCACTCACCCCTGCCAGATAGTCCGAATATGCCACAAAAAGGAGTCTGTCCTTTGCACTATATGCCGGAGAAACATTACAACTGTAATCATTCGAAACAGCTGCCTTTACTGTCCTGTCCGGCGTAAGGTTGTCATTTATTATCTGTGCAAAAACACCGAATCCGTTTACGTCACTACTTGAATAGACAAAGAGAAATCTGTTATTTGCACTATCCCTGACGAGGCCGAAGTCCGAAAGAGTAGTTGCGGTCTTCATAAGTACAACCTCCGGCTCTGTCACTGTCCCGTCGTAATTTATATACCTTCCGAAAATCTGGGGATTTGACCTGCTTCTGTAATCCAGCCAGACCACAAGAAATCTCGAGGCAGCATCATCAGCGGCCGCAACTACCTTGCCAAAGCCGTATGTATTTATGGCAATCTGAACGGGAGTATCAAGAATGCTACCGTCTGAATAGACAATCTGCCCCTCAAGTACACAACCGGTTTTGCAATAATGATAAGGGACCAGAAATATATCCTTTGAACCTGCGTAGGTTACGGTATGTTTTATTATCAGATTCTTTGAGATGAAAAATGGCGTTTTTGCATCGCCTCTCTTATCTATGAAGAGTCCGCGCAGACCTTCGTTCTGGGTATATTTTTCCGCAAATACAGATAAAAATTTCATACTCTTGTCCGAATATGCTATCCTCGGACTGAATACTCCCCCCTCGGCAGCAAGCTCAGAAACGGGAAGAACAGCAAGACAGAAAGCAAGAACCAACCTCAGAGAAGTCATCTGACAAACCTCCTGAAACAGAATGTAGCAGATATTCTATCACCACTATCATATATTAACAACTCTTTTCAGAACCAAAGTTGATTGACAGACAATGTGAAACCAAGTATCATTTGCCTCATCCTGTTTTACGGAGGTTTATTCTGATGAAAAGGATTATAATTTTTTCTGCGTTAACACTGAATATTATTCTATACAGCTGTTCCGGCAGGGACCTTTCCAATCTATCAGCAGATACAGAGGATACGGAGATTTCTCCGGATGCCGGTGTAATTACACAGGAGCTCGAATTCGTTGTTGAAAAAGAGGTTCCGAAAATCGAAATTTTCAATAAAGATAACAGAAAACTTCTCTTTTCGATAGACTACGGGGCCGGGGGAGGATTCTTCGTTCAGAAAGACCGCACAGAAAGGGAATTTCTGAATAAAATCGACTCTATCGGGACAGAAAACGGGAGTACTGTAATAGAAATATCCTCAGCAAACGGGCGGAAGGGGAGACTGACCATTAAAAACGAAGGAAGTGCTCTTAAAATTCTTTTCGGTCTTGAGAAGAAATTGTCCTCTGAACAACCGGGAGTCATTCTGAACACAACATCCGATGAAGGATATTACGGACTGATGGAGAGAGTGGTTCAGGGAGATCAGGACAAAAGCTGGGAGGAAGGTATGAAAGAGGGACTGAACCTGAGAGGACAGGAGGTACTTCTATATACCTATCCCACACTATCAATCTATTCCCCGTTTTTTGTAAGCACTGCAAAATACGGAATCTTCGTCGAGAGTAACTGGCCGGGAAGATATCTCTTCGGAACGGAAAGAGAGGACAGAACGGCTATTATATATGAAGGAGCAACCTTACCTCTTACTGTCTTCACCGGTGAAAATCTGCTGAGGATCACCGAAAAATATTCCGGATACGTCGGAACCTCACTTATGCCCCCGAAATTTGTTTTCGGACATCTGAGATGGAGGGACGACCACTACAACCTGCCATATTTCTTCGACAAAACCCCCTACGACGGACCTTACAATTCAATGGTTGTAGAAGATATAGTAATGATGCAGAAACTCAATATTCCCTGCTCTGCATACTGGATTGACAGACCGTGGGGAGAGGGAGACTTTGGTTATGATAATCTGGAATATGACGAGAAGCGGCTGCCAAACCCTGTTGCAATGATTAAATGGCTCGAGTCATATGGAATAAAATTTATGCTCTGGATTTCTCCATGGGCAGCGGGAGATAAAATGGTAAAGGAAGGAGAATCAAAAGGATACTTCGTAACAAACCCTACACCTGCACCTCCTCCAGAGGCAAAACTTATCGACCTGACGAACCCCGGGGCAGCAGACTGGTGGCAGAGTTACCTGATAAAAAGGATCAAGGACGGCGTTATAGGATTCAAACTGGACAGAGGAGAAGAAAAAGTGCCGGACGGAATCCTCTTCTCGGGCAAATACTATAACGGCAAGAGTTACAGGGAGTATCATAATTACTTTCCTTACCTGTATGCAAAATCTGTAAGAGAGGCATTTGATAAAGCCGGTGTCAAGGATTTCATAGTGATGCCGCGCGCCGGATGGGTCGGCACAGCGAAGAATGCGGTTGTCTGGGGTGGTGATACCGCCCCGACCGAATACGGGCTCAGGTCGGCCATAATTGCGGCACAGAGAGCAGCACTTATGAATTTCCCGATATGGGGTTCTGATACCTGCGGGTATGATACACAGTACCGCAGACAATCTGACCGCGAGGTATGTATGAGATGGATCCAGTTTTCGGCATTCACACCAATAATGGAAGTAGGTCCTACCCTGAATGCGGCCTTCTGGTCAAGGGTGCCAGACGGCCAGAGTGGTGTTGTGGATGAGAACGGTTATCCGTACGACCCGTTCTACGATGAAGAATTGCTGGCGGTCTATATTATGTACACAAATCTGCATACCGACCTGATAGAATATTCGTACAGACAGGCAGAGAAGGCACACAAAAAAGGAACTCCTGTAATCAGGCCAATGATTGCCCTGTATCCGGACAACAAGGATTTTCTCGACGAATTTGAACAGTATTTTTACGGAGACGATATTCTTGTAGCCCCTGTATGGAAGAAGGGGACACAGGAAAAGCAGGTTTTTATTCCGGAAGGTGAATGGATGGATGTCTTTACCGGTAAGGAATACAAAGGTCCTGTCAGAATCAGAGTCGAAACACCGTATTACAAAATACCGGTTTTCATCAGGAAAGGTTCAGAGATAAATCTCGGGGATATGAATCTGCGTTTTGAGAATTCGCTTATTACGGCAAAATCAAGACCCGGTATGTCGGACTGGAAGAATTATATCAGGTAAATTAACCTTCAATTACTTCCACGGTCATCTCTACGCGTTCAAAAGGCTTGTCACTCCTGTCACGGGGCAGATTGACTATCTTATCCGCCACTTCCATACCGGATGTAACTCTTCCGAAAACTGTATACTGACCGTCCAGAAAGAGTGAATCCTCCACTACAATAAAGAACTGGCTGCCAGCGCTGTCAGGGTCCTGTGCCCTCGCCATAGAGAGAATACCGCGTTTGTGAAAATGCTTGTTGAACTCTGCCTTGATTGTATACCCCGGACCGCCTGTGCCGGGAATACCTTTTGCACCCGGCTTCGTATTCGGGCACCCTCCCTGAATCATAAAACCGGGTATCACCCTGTGAAAAGTAGTCCCGTTGTAAAAGCCGGACTTTGCAAGTTTCAGGAAATTCTCAGTATGTCCGGGTGCCACATCCGGGAATAATTCAAGTTCGATAGTCCCGTACTTCGTAATAATCTTTGCTCTCGGATTTGTCATAAAAACTCCTTAGTCATTGAAAATGTAATCAAACCAGAATTTTTTGCTCCTGTCTATCGATAAATCCACATGAATATGCTTTACCTGTGTAAACTCCAGAAGACCGTGAGGTCCCAGTTCCCTGCCTACACCCGACTGTTTGTATCCGCCGAACGGGGCAAGCGGATTGAGGAGGTGATAATCATTTATCCAGACCGTTCCCGTGCGAATCCTCTTTGCAATCTGAATGGCCATAGGAATATCTCTCGAAAAGACTGCACCGCCAAGCCCGTAAATCGAATCATTTGCCATATTTATTGCATCGTCCAGTTCATCATATTTAATCACAGACAGGACAGGCCCGAAAATCTCCTCTCTCGCTATCGTCATATCATTTCTTACATTCTCAAAGACCGTGGGGAGTATAAAAAACCCGTTTCTGAGTTCATCCGGCACCTTTCCGCCGCAGGCAAGTTTTGCTCCTTCAGCCTTCCCCTTCTCTATATATCCGAGCACCCTTTTGTGCTGTGCTTCGGAGACGACTGGTCCCATAGTGGATTCAAAATCGAGCGGGTCTCCTACCTTTATGTGTGTAATCCGCTCCTTCATCATCTCCATAAACTCATCGTATATGGAAGAGTGTACAAAGCATCTGGTACCCGACTCGCAGACCTGTCCCGCGTGGAAGAACGTACCGAAGAGCGAACCGTCCACGGCAACTTTAAGGTCTGCGTCCGGACAGACAATAGTGGGGCTCTTCCCTCCGAGTTCGAGAGTAACCTTCTTTATCGTTTCGGAGGCGAGTTTCATTACGTGTCTTCCGGTCTCAGTAGAACCCGTAAGCGCAACCTTATCTATCATAGGATTTTTGCAAAGCTCCTCACCCACTACGCTTCCGGACCCTGTTATAATATTCAGGACACCCTCCGGCAGCCCTGATTCAACAGCGATTCTGCCGATTTCCAGAGCAGTAAGCGGGGTATCCGATGCAGGTTTCAGGACTATCGTATTTCCCATAATAAGTGCAGGCGCTATCTTCCAGACTGCCATCATAAACGGAAAATTCCACGGAATTATTCCGGCACATACACCAATCGGTTCCCGGTTTACGAAATTCCAGCTGATATACGGAAAATCTATCCACGGAAGCGGTTCATAGGTCGGTATCTTCTCTCCCAGCTCCACAAGTGCCCTGAAATGCTCGATTCCGACGGGAATATCCATCATCGAGGTCTTCCTTATCGTCGCCCCCGAATCCATAGATTCAATCCTTGCAAGCTCATCCTGTCTCTCCTGCATCTTTTCGACTATTCTATACAATATTTTTGCCCTTTCCTTTACGTTCATCCCGCTCCAGATACCGCTGTCAAAGGCCTTTCTGGCAGACTCAATTGCCCTTCTTGTGTCATTAAGTGTCGCAACCGGCACCATAGCAACCGTCTCGCGGTTTGCCGGATTGATGGTGGGTCTGAACTCGCCGCTCTCTGAATCAACAAGCTCGCCGTTAATAAGCATCTTATACTTTTCCATAGAATACACCTCCGTATGAAATTATCGTTCAGGAGATACTAACAGGCCGGCCAAACTGCGTCAACCATAAAATACCGGCGAAAAGGACAATTTTGGTAAATTTTGACCATAACCAAAAAAGTTGTTTGAATTTTGACGAGCAATCAAGTATAATTGATTCTACTGGAGGTCATAGTATGTTCAGACATATTATTCTGACGGCTATATTGTTTGCTATAATATTATCCGCCTGCGATTGCGGAGATTCTGCAACCGGTGATACAGGATATAAACCCGATGCCAAAATCAATATCGACAGCGGTTTCGAAGATATATCAGGCGATGCCATAACAGATACAAATACAGCGCCCTGTCCGCGCGGTCAGGAGCTTATGTGCGGAATCTGTAAACCAATCAGGTGTCAGACAGATTCAGACTGCAATCCCGGACAGATATGCTCAAGAAGGGCCTGTGTCGATTCATATCTGGAGTGCTCGGGAGGAGATTGCGTTATTGACGGAATGGAATGCGATACAAACGGACAGTACTGCCATTACAAGAAATGCGGCAAGAACAATGAATGTCCCGAAGGCATGTTCTGTATGAACACGTTCTGTATGAAGAGACTCCCCTGCAACGGGAAATGCGGTGAGAAGGAGGTATGCCTTGCCGAGACCGACAAATGTATTCCGGCCCCTGACGTTGCGGCCTGCAAGATAACCTGTAAGGCCGGAGAGATTCTGATGTTTTCCGACCCGCCCGAAGATTCGACATTCAGCTCCTGCAAGGAGATAAAATGTGAATGCAAGGTCCTCCCTGACCTGCCGGTAGGAGACCTCGGATACTATTCAAGACTTACAATGACCGGGAATAATGAACTCATTGCCAGTGCCTACAACAAGACATACGGAGACCTTGTGCTCGTAAAATTTCTCTTCGACAACAACGGAAACGGGCCGCTCGGTGAATATGACCCGAAGAATGTTCAGTTTATTGACGGAGTACCCAAAAACGGCCAGCTTGCAGGGAATCCCGAGGGAATCAGAAAAGGCATAAAAGACTCCGGACCGGATATCGGAAAGTATACATCCATCGGACTCGATAGTTCGGGCAGGATTATGATAAGTTATTATGATGTTTCAACTACATCTCTTAAGTTTGCATACTTTGACGGAGCCGTCTGGACAACCCACACCGTTGACGGGAACGGCGAAAATGTAGGTTTGTACACATCCATAGCAGTCTCCTCAACCGGTCTCCCGTATATAGCATACTTCCAGAAGAACGGAGCACCGGGAGAGAACAGGCTCACTTCAAAACTCAAACTGGCAGTTCCGGCATCAAATCAGGTTCCGGCAAAAGCCGAGGACTGGAAGATTATTGATATTGATACAGCAAAGGTCAGTTGCAGGGGGCTGTGCAGTTCGACAGACGCCTGTATTATCGAGAGCAACCAGACATTGTGCAGAACCCTTTCATCCGACCAGAAAGCCTGCAAGGAGGGTGCGGGTTGCAGCAGTGATGAAAAATGCGTCCTCGATGATGCACAGGCACCGGTTTGCAGAAAGGACGCAGGGACTGTAGCATACGTTCTCGAGGAGGGCGTAGGACTCTTTCCTTCAGTCAGGATTCATACAGATGGTAAGGTCTACATAGCATATTACGACAGGGCTCCGGTTGACGCAGAAAAGTTCAAAGGGAATCTGAAACTTGCCACAATAGAAGGAGATACAGTCAGTATCGAAATACTGGACGGTGAAGACAGCGACGGAAATGATACAGGAGATGTGGGAAGATTTGCCTCACTCGATTTCGCACCTGACGGCAGAATGGGAATTGCATATTACGATGCGTCTCTGAATCAGTTGAAATACATTGAGCGGTTTGCAAATGAGACACCGAAAATCGAGGTGGTTTATACAGGAGTTACCCCCGGACTCAAGGAGTTTGCAGGTCCTGACTGTTCGCTCGCATTCGATAAAGACAATTTTGCCCATATTGCTTTCCAGGACGCAACAAACCACAGATTACTCTTTGCCTCGAGACAGGATGGTAACCCGCCCTGGTCACCCGGTAACATTGTAACACTGCTCTCACCGACCGATGACGGTCTTAAGAACAGGTTCGGTGAAGGTGGTTACGGATTCTTCATAAGTCAGATTATCAAAGATAAGGTCACATATATCAGCTCGATGAAACTGGGATTCAAACAGGGTGAAGAAGGAACCGTTTCAACAGCAAGATTTCTGATTATCAGAAAAGATTTTTAATCAAAAGTAACTGCAGATAAAACAATCCGCAATGACTCACAATAAGTATCCGGCTTATTTTCAACCCGGGTGGTATTATTCTACAATCTTCGGGTAGAACAATTGCCAGATATAGACAGATTTTATGATTATTTCACGATTTCCAGAAAGATTACCGGATTATTATACAAAGGGTATCTGACCGAGTCATAATAGTAATACGAATTGGAAGATTTCATCATATCCCACTGATTGCAGTAATCCATAGTAAATGTTTCGTAATCGGAGACTCTGTTATCATTTGTGCCAATCACAACACTTACCTGTGAGTCAGCATCCTTCAATTCAATATCAAAACTATTCAGCCTCTCCTGTAATATCCTGTCCCTATCAATCATAATCCTGAACTGAAATATCCCTCCGTTTCTCTTATCAAAACTGTAATTCTTCAGGACATCATAAGGTTTATAATAAACCTTAATATCATTTATATAAAGGTTGAGATTTTCTTCTATGTTTTTATTCGAACCACTAATCAGGATATTCAGGATAACTTTTTCTTCCGGCTCCAGCCTTGGCATAAAGAGTTCCCTTCCGATCCTCTTTACCCAGCTGTGCTGTAATTCAAGTACACCTCTTATACTCCAGTACCTTCCTATTCTCAGTGAATTTAATGATGTAAGATGGTTGTCTGTCTTGAACGTCCATACAGAATTTTCAGGATAGATAGATGTTGCCGTATCGAGGTCATAGAATGCATAAGTATACGGAAGACGGCAGTAATCAGGAGCGCGGTTTATATTTGCAATATAAAGGTTGATAAACATAATATCCTGAACATTATTGTAAAAATGACGTTTTTTCGAAGGTATATCCCTTTTATTTACAATATCGATTGCCGGATATTCCGCAATATGCTCTTCAAAGGTATAATTTGTCAGAAGTCTCCATTTATTATTATAAAAGACCTCCACCTCCGTATGATTATATCCCCCTATCGCAAAAGTACTGTACGGAAAGTTATTTCTGAGCAGAAATAAAGGCGAACTAATCTGAGGGAAGAGGGACGGGAACTCGGCGAAATCGGAATCAATGAAATACATAACAAGTCTTGCAGGAAGTCCGTAACTGTTGGCAAGGACCCCGACAAGTCTTGCCATTCCGAAACAACTCCCCTTCCTGGCACCATCGGGGTCAAGGATATCAACAGGAGAATTGAGAATGTCGATATCCGGAATTTCACAGCAGCTCTCCCGTGTAGACCTGTCAACATAATCGGCAATATATTTTAATTTTGTAAATTTATCTGCATCTGACAACCCTGCACTCTTCAGTATGTTCTCAGACATCTGAATTACATAATCCCAGTTCTTTCCGTAATCATACCCGAATTTGTTGGACCACTTGATCGCATTATTTCTGCTGAGCAGGTTATAAAAATCAGCTCTGTAATTATAGACAGGAAGTTTCGAATAACTCTTTACTTCAAAGTCAGTTCTGGGTCTTACAATAACTGCATTTATCAGCCACTCATCAAGAAATCTGATTCTTATCCCATCTTTGTCTGCATTTATACTCCTGTCAATGGTATTAAAGGCATAATATCCCTTTTTTGAGGCATAGCTTGGAAAAGTCAGATTATAGATTGTGTATTCTGTACCGTTTATTACCGTACCGAAAGGCCGGATATCCGAATTCTCCGAACCTGAGATAAACGTAATCTCATATTCACCCGATGGTACAGTAAGATGAAGCTCATTATTTCTGCTACCGATTAAGAAATCTGTAAAAACAGGATTGATAATATTCTGGTCTGCATCAACTATTCCGGCATTATTTATCCATTTGTGGTATATACTCCTGTTAAACGGGGTAACGACAACAGAACCCTCAATATACGGAGACTGATTTGACCCGAAATCGAACAGGTAAAGATTCCCCTTCTTCCTTTCTATAAATTCATTGATTTTCTTTTTGAGCAATCTGTTTTCTTTTTCATTAACCTGCGGTCTGTTATAATCTGTCTCGTCCGGTCTCTCTCTCTGAAAGAGCAGATTTTGAGAACTACTTAAATACTCACTTTCATCATAGCAACAGAAAAGACCTGTTGAAATCAGTACTGCGATTAAGATATACGGTCTCATATATACCTCAAGATGAACCTCCCCATATTTTGGTTATAAACCAACATTTACGATCAGGCAAATTTTTGTTAACTTATTATTAAGATGAGGCAAAAGATGTCATATAAGAACCAGACAAGTTATCTTTACTCTACGTCTCCAGATTATTGATGAACTGTATATAATCCCTTCCAGAGTGCCCTGAATCCCTGAGGGGATTTTTCGTCCTTTATGTGTGCCTCGAAGGCATAATCACCGGGCTTATTAAATCTGTATTTTATCACAGGATTCTTGCTATATTCCCTAATCTTTACCCAAGGCTCGGGATTTCTCTTTACCCAGAACTCGACCTCCGGCTGAGAAGGAGGAAGATATCTTATCATTATCTCTATTTCATCTCCGACCTTGTATGAATTCTGATTCGGGCTAAGTTCCATCTCTGGTCCGCCCTTGCAGGCGAGATATGTCCCCACCATTGCAAGAAGTGGCAGATAAAAGAATCTCTTCTTTTTCATCTCCCTCTTCCTCCTATGAATCTCAAAGATTTTGTCGTAAATCTCATATAACTTCCCCTCCTCAACGCCCCAGTTTAACTCAAGAGCGGCCTTTTTTGCATTTTCCCTCAAATTATTAAGTTTCTCATTATCTTCAAGTACAGACCGTAGCGATTTTGCAAGTTCGAGAGGTCTCTTCATATCTGCTGTTACACCAACACCGTATCTCTCATTCATTGACCTGAAAAACGGTAAATCGTTTGAGATTACAGGGATACCACACAATATAAATTCAAAAAACTTATTTGGTGAACAATATAAGTGATTTTCATCGATTGGCTCATAAGGGATAATACCGATATCCGCACCGGCAGAATATCTCAGAATCTCTTCAGACGGAACAGCCCCGAAGAAAAATACCCTCTTCTTTAGCCTTTCTTTCTTCACTATTTCTCTTAGTTTATCTTCATAAGGACCATATCCAATGAGAACGAGTTTGATATTATCTCCAACATACCTAAAAGCCCTGACTATGGTATCTAAATTCCGCTCGGGCGAAATCCAGCCCTGAAAGAGAACAATCTTGTCGCTTTCTTTTAATTTTAGCCTCTCTTTCAGAATATTTCTCAAATGAGATGGTTCAAATCCGTCTTCAACTTTGGTGCAGTTCATTATAACATCAATATTTTCAACCCCGTATCTTCTTCTCATCAGCTCAGCTATAAAATCATTTACAGTTATAACGTAGTCAGCATATTTTATATAAAGCCGTTCATTGATGTAGCTTCTGAGTCTGAGCCTTAGTGGCAACACCTTCTGCGATGGGTATAACTCGTGAGCATCATATATAAGCGGGACATCTCTTAATGCAGAGAGAACTATTGCAGGCTTCAGGACAGGTAAATCATGGCAGTGAATTATATCAAATTCAAACTGATTTGCCTTTTCGAATATAAACCGCTCAAAAGGGGAAAGTGTCAGAAATCTGTTTGCAAAGAGAATAAATCCTCTGTTTACGACTCTGTGAATAACATCCTTCGGCGGCAGAAATTTTCTTATTCTCTTTAATCTGTAATCATCCCAGTCATAGACATAGCGATGAATACTTATTCCTTTCTCGGTATAATGCTCTTCCTTCCTGCATTCGAAACCAGAAAGGAGAGTAACACTATGCCCTTTTTTAATCAGACTCTCTGCCTCAAGCAGAATCCTTCTGTCTATCATAAAGATATCAGGAGCAATCATCAGTATCTTCATAGATCCTTTAAGGCCTCCTCGTACATCTCCCTGAGCCTCTTTGCAAAGTTTTCGAATCCGAATCTTTCCTTAATATTGTTGTGCATCCATACAGGATCGAAAGACTCATAATTTTCTATTACATCTACAATCGCTTCATATAGTTCATCGTCGTCATCTACATCAACAAGTCTCCCGAGTCTCTCATCGTCAATGATATATTCCGGACCACCACACCTCGTTGTAACCACAGGTTTACCACAGGATAGTGCCTCAATTATAACTACTCCAAACCCTTCTGATTTGCTCGGATGCACAAGAATATCAGTTTTCTCCCTGAAAAATTTTGCATATTCCTCCGATGGCAGCGAATGAGAGAAGAAGACATAATCAGCCAGATTATTATCTGCTACAAAATGCTTCATCTTATCCAGATAAGGACCTTTGCCAAGAATATTGAGAACCACATTTAGTCCCGCACTCCTGAGCCTCTTAAATACTTTAAGCATCAAAAGCGGATTCTTTCTTTCATCAAGCGAACCGACAAATGAAAGTTTTATAGGAGTCCTGAGACCATTTTTCTCTGAGACAGGATAGAACATATCTGTATAAACACCATTCCCGTAAGCAAGAAGTTTCTGTCTTACATCAGAAGGCATAAAGGATGCTATCTCATCTCTGAATTTCGGGGATACGCACAGAATCCTTAAAGCGTTTCTGCTGGATTCAATTGATTTACTGAGCACTATCGGATTTCTTACATACTCGGAGTAAGGCGCCATATGTTCGGTAATAATGTATGGAATTCTGAATCTCTCATAAATAAGCTTTGCCGCATTTCCGTCAATATATGCCGTATGTGCGTGCACCATATCAAACCTGAAATCTCTTAACACATCGTTTATTACACTCATTACAGCCTGTGAATAGGTATGCCAGTGCGTGATAAATCTGAATGGTCCCCCGACTCTGTAAGGAGGATACATCACCTTCACACCATCCCACTCCTCCCACCTTACCTTCTTCATCTCTTCCCAGTAAATACGATTTGCCTCCTTGAGTTTCAATGGATTATATGTATTCATCCAGAACGGTCTGCAGGAAATCACCCTGACATCCAGATCAGTATACCTTAGAAGTGCCTTTACCTGATCCAGAACGAAGGGACCAAATACCATCTGGTCCCTGTGGGGAAACATATGAGAGAGGACAAGTAGCCTTCTGACCTTTCTCCCTTTTAGTATCTCATAAGAACTTTTGTATTCTTCCCTCTCCTTGATTAACAAATTGTTTTCGCTATTTACTCTCTCAAATTCACTATTTAAATTTCCTAACTTATCTTCAAGTACATTTATTCTGCTTTTTAATTCATCGGCACTTTTCAGGCTTTCATCATAATTTACCTTGAAAATATTGTATTCTTTCAGTAATTCCTGATATATATTTTCAGTTTTTGCCCTCAATTTCTCTGTCTCATTTAATCTGTTGTTTATCTCCTGATATCTGGTATTAAGAACCCTTAAATCTTCCAAATACTTACCGGCCACCTCTTCTGCCTTTTTCCTCTGCTCTTCTTTCTGCTCGAGCAGATTATGAAGACTCTTTATTTCTGCAAGTGCCTCCTGATATGCCTTCTCCGCTTTCTGCCTGAATTCTTCTGTCTGATTCAATTTATCATTCAATTCACTATATCTTCTATCCATTACCTTTAAATCTTCAAGATACTTACCTGCTACCTCCTCAGCCTTTACCCTCTGAATCTCTTTTTGCTCAACAAGTTTGATTAATCTTTGGTTTTCAGCCAACGACTCCTGATACATCTTCTCTACACTAACTCTCTCTTCTTCCTTTCTCTCTACAAGGCCCTTCAACACATTTATATCTTTGAGAGCAACCTGATATAGTTCTTCTGCCTTCTGTCTCGATTCTTCAGTTGCATTGAGTTTGTCATTAAGTTCGGTATAACGTTCTTCAAGGCTCTTAAGGTCTTTAAAATATTTATCGGCCAGAGCCGCTGCATCTCTTCTCTCTGACTCCTTTATCAAAAGCATATCATTCAAGGCCTTTATCTCCCTTAGCGACTGCTGATAGGCCTCTTCACACTTTTCTCTCCGGTTTTCAAGCTCCGACAAACTCTTACTGAGTTCTGTAAGCTCTTCTCTCAAATTTTCAATACAAGGTATAATAAAATGTAGAGTTTTCTGATTTAATTTATAAAACTCCTTCTCAGAAAAATCCTTAACAAGAATACCATCAGCAAGATTCTCTAAATCATCAAAAAACCAGAGCGGTTTTATATCTTCCTGATCGGTCTTCAAAGAGAGGTCAATCCCTTTGTACCTTCTCTTTATATACCCGTCTGTCTTTAATATTTCAACCTCATATACAGAACCAACTCCGTTTAATCGTATCTTTCTAAGACTTATATCACCTCTTAAGGATATCTGAAAGAGTGTCCCGTATCTGGACGGAAGAGAGGAATCAATAACCTCCAGATTTATCATTGATTCACCGGATAGAATATTTAATTCCTTTAATGACCTAAATCTGTCAAAAAGAGAATCATAGATACTGACCGTAATTACAGATTCTTTGTTTGCAATCAGTTCAATATTCAGTAGGACACTATCCTTTATCAAATGAGGAAATGAAAATTTCAGTATATCCGATATAGTTTCGCTCTTAAATCTCAGAAAATTATGCTCATATTCATAATTACTGCACAAAACCTGATACTGCGGATAAGGATTAAACGGTTTCAGCTCTTCAACCCTTAGTGCTCTTGAAAATAAAATTTCATTCGTTTTGGATATCCCTGCATAAGAGAGATCCGGACTTACTTCAGAATCCTCGGATGATTTATATCCCTTCTCATACAGACTTACATACTCCTGTCTGTCGGGTCTTCTCTCCCATAAATCCCTGTTCTTCTGCAAAAAAATAAATTCCTCTGCATCCAGAATTCTGCTTTGGACAGATTTATCGGACTCTGTTTCAAAACCCCCTTTCGACCCACAAAACGGGCATACTGCCTTCGGATCTCCTACAAACTGCTCAATCCTGTGTCTCTCTTCGGTAAAAGCCGAATGTGTACTCTGATACAATCTCCCGCAGAAGGTAAGACTTTTCAGAGAAAAATCCTTAAATATATTCCTTATCTGATTAAAAGCAAAACTTCTCTTGTGAAGATTGATATGATACTCTCTCTTACAGTTTTTACACTTCGTAAAATTGAATTTCAGATTCTCAAGAAACGGAGAGGTAACAATTATATACTTTTTTGAAACTCTCTCAATCTCTGTCAGTGCCTTACCGAATGTCTCATCGTCCAGATGCTCCAGAACATCATTTACCATAACAAGATCAAACGAATTACTTTCAAAAGGAAGCTTATCAATTGAACCGATAAACTTTTTAGATGCCTTTACATATCTAAGGGCAGTCTCGCTTATATCAAGAGCGGTAATATCATATTTCCCTGCAAGTCCGTTCGACACAACGCCATTTCCGCATCCCGCATCGAGAACTGTCTTTACGTCTTCAGGGATTATTCTCTTTATTTCTTCAATGACCTCAATCTGGTAATCAAGCAATCCCTGTTCCCAGAGAGAGGACTGCTCGTAATACTCCTTCTCGAATTTCACTTCTTTACCTCCCACTTTATATCCTGATTTACAATCCCAAGTGGAACTTTAAGATTATGTGGCTGTCTAACTTTGAGTAAATACCTCCTATCGTGAACTGAGTAGGCGGGATTATCTCCTCTGCTGAAGAGGTCAACTGACTTAAAGATACCTGCCGAAATATAGTAATCACCTTCACCGATAATAAGCGGGTCATAAATGACATCGACATAACCGCTTCCTTCTATCGATTCTATCCTGATATTATCCTTCGAACTTATTGCCTGATTCACAACTGATCCGTCAGCACCATATACAGCAACGACGAAGACCGGATTCTCTATCCTTTTCGAAGCATTGTAACTGATTCTGATCGTCATCTTCTCTCTGGTTACAAAGACATATCGTTCAATCATTTCGGCATCATAAATTCTGATATCCTCGATAAGGGAAGGCAGTTCTCCGTATATATCACCCTTTATTGAGATGATATTCGGATTTTCAGTCTTTCTTTCAGCGGTTTTATCCTGATCAACTGTACTATCACAGGAACTGTTTTTCGACTTAAACTGCTTAAGGATATCACTGATTTCAAACTTTGCTGTTTTCAGTCTCCCGGAATCCGTAAACAGAATCTCCCCGAATCTGATATATCTTTCACCATCATAGATTTCCAGAAAAAGTCTGCCGGACGTATTATCTACATAACCCAAATTCAAAGTAACTTTATTAAATTCCGTTATGTGCTCCGGAAATCTGAATATGAACGGAGCGTGTCTGTAAAGCCCGTCACAATCGGTCACAAGCCTTGTGGTATATCCACCTGTTTTCTGAGGCAGACTCCAGTCAGTAAACCTCGGAGAGGTAATGAGATATGCAGAGTGTGATGTATTATTATCCATCGCACCGCCTACCTCGATACAATCACTGTATTTATCATCGATACTGAATTCAATCGACGTAAACGGATACATACCCTTTATCGTTCCCCAGTTCTCCTCAATCAGGTGAAAGAGCAGAACATTCTTTCCGTACTCGGTATTTATGACCTGTGCATCCTTCTTTACAAGCCCGAGACTCTTCAGACGTAACCGGTTATTCTCCATCTCCCTTATTACAGCAGTATATCTTTTTATCACCTCAAGAGTATCTCCATCCTCAACTATCTTTCCCTTTTCGAGATATATTGCCCTTTCACAGAGTTTCTGAACAGATGAGACATCGTGGGAGACAAAGAGTACAGTTGCACCGCTCTCCTCTGTCAGTCTCTTCATCCGCTCAATACACTTACCGGCAAAGTATGCATCCCCTGCACTCAGTATCTCATCTATAATCAGTATCTCGGGTCTGAGCATCGTCGAGACCGAAAAGGCAAGTCTTGTATACATACCTGCCGAATAGGTCTTAATCGGATAATCGATGAACTCATCGAGTTCTGCAAAATCGATTATCTCATCTTCAAGTCTCTTGATCTCCCTGTATGTCAGCCCGTAAAGTCCGAGCGATGCCCTGATATTCTCCCTGCCGGTAAACTCGGGGTGAAAGCCCGTACCAAGCTCCATAAGTGCGTCTACCCTGCCATTAATAACGACCTTACCCGTTGTAGGCGTAATATTGCCGGCGATAATTTTGAGCAATGTACTCTTACCCGCACCGTTTCTGCCGACAAGTCCGACCCTCTCTCCCCGTTCAACAATCATATTTATATCTCTTAATGCCCAGAACTCCTGATAATAGTTTTTCTTCAGAAAGAGAAGTCTGTTTATTCCGAGAGAGTCAAGTATCTTGTCCGATTGTTTATTGTACAACCTGTAGGCCTTACCGAGCTGTGTAATCTTTATCGATATATCAGACATTGTCAGCAAATACCCTTTTTAGTCTAATGAAGAAGTGGTACCCGAAAACAAAGAACGAGACAGATATAATAAAAAACAGAAGAAGAAGATATGGCTCTGTCAGTCTCCCTACCATAACCGAATCCTGAATACCTGTAATGATATAGAAGAGCGGATTTATCTTCAAAAGTGGTCTCATCCCCTCAGGTACCATTTCTGGTGTATATGCAATGGGACTGACCAGCATAAGAAAAAGTATGATGACATTTATTACCTGCTGCAGGTCCCGAAGAAATACATTGAGGGAAGAGATAATCCACACAACTCCGATCGTAAAAATAATCTGGAGTATCCATATAACAGGAAGCATCAGCAAAAAGAAGGAAATCCTCTTAAAAAAGGCCGATGCAATTATCAGCAAAATGATACCAACTGTCTGAGTGATCTGGCTTACGAATACAACCTTAACCGGCACCAGCTCTATCGGAAATATAACGTTTTTAATCAGATTTACATTACCGGTTACCGCACCGATACCATTTCCGAGTGAATCTGCAAAAGAGATAAAAGGTATAAGCCCGCAGAAAATAAGCGCCACATACTCATTAGTAGTAAAGATCGGGAATCTTATACTGAAAACATATATATAAACAAAGGCATAGGCAGACAACAGGAGAAGCGGATACAATATCAGCCACGCAAGACCGAGTGCAGAGCCGGCCACTCTGCCTCGTATTTCATTATACGAAATATTTACAAGCAGCCTTCTGTGGGTAAAAATCTGCTCAAACGGCTCAAGAAAAAATCTGATTATCGCCATCTCAAAAAATCTCTTATGAATTTTGCAATCCTGACTGAGGCATCCCCTTTTCCATACACACCGGTTTTATCCGAATCCGGCTCAAATCTTTTTTCTGTTTTTTTAAACGCACTTATAATCTTTTTTCTGTCAGCACCTGCAAGAATATTAAAGCCGGATTCTACCGTCTCGACCCACTCAGTCTTATCTCTCATAGTAATACAGGGGACTTTGAGCCAGAACGCCTCCTTCTGAACACCGCCCGAATCAGTAAATATCGCCCTGCTGTTCTTCTCGAGAATCAGCATCTCATTGTAGGAGAGGGGATTAATAATGGTTATATTCCTGAATTTTTTCAGTCTGCCGCTCTTCCGAAGGATTCCGCTTGTCCGCGGATGCAAGGGAAGAATAACCTTCAGATCCTCTGATATTTCATCAAGGGCACCCAGAATATTCTCGAGATTCTCCTCATTATCCGTATTCTCTGCACGGTGAACCGTGGCAAGAGCGAAACCTCTCCTCTCAAGATTGTACTTCCCAAGTATATCCCTTTCGTCATCTTTAACATTCTTTAAGACAATCTTCAAAATATCATACATCAGATCACCACATTCTATTACATACGGAGGATTGCCCCTCTTAAAACCATCTGAATTCGCTATTACATTCGAAATCCCTTCTTTAGCAAGATTAACAATTGCATTTTTTGACGGGACAAAGAGCAAATCGGAGAGTCTGTCTGCCACAACCCTGTTAATCTCCTCCGGCATATATTTTATAAAAGAACGGAGTCCGGCTTCAATGTGTGCAATCGGGATTTTGAGTTTGACTGATGCAATTGCCCCCGCAAGCGTTGTATTTGTATCACCATAAATTACTACTATATCAGGCTTTATTCTTTCGAGTTTGGTTCCTATCCTCTTTATCATCTCCCCCGTCTGTATGTGATGAGAACCGGAACCGATATTTAAGTTAATATCGGGTTTGGGCAGATTAAAGTTTTTAAAAAAGACATCCGACATCAGAAAGTCATAGTGCTGCCCTGTATGTAAAACAATATGTCTGATATCCTTATACTTCTCAAACTCCTTATATATCGGGGCAAGTTTTATAAACTGTGGCCTTGCACCTACAACAGAAATAATCTTATACTTCATATCTCTCTCAATATCCTCTTGAGCCCGGATGCAATCCTGAGCGTTGTCTCTCTCTCCTGCGTTGGTCCTACAGGCAGGCTTATTACCTCCTTCGCAAACTGTTCGGCATTTTTAAGTTCCAAGCACCTCATTCGCCCCTTAAATACTGCCATACTACTAAGCAAAACAGGATAATAGACCATACTGCTTATACCG
>DYEF01000089.1 GCA_020725805.1 Bdellovibrio sp. | reverse complement strand
AGCGGAGGCGGAACGGTTACACAGATAAACACGGCGGCGCCGCTCATGGGGGGACCGATAACGACGAGCGGGACGATATCGATACAGCAGGCCACGGCTACAACGAACGGATATCTCTCATCGGCCGATTACCAGAGATTCGATGCCAAGCAGGATGCCATAGGATATACGCCTGTTAACCGTGCAGGAGACACAATGACCGGTGCACTGAATCTTCCGTCAGACGGTCTCAATGTAGGAGGAGGTCAGTTCGTAGTATCGGGCGGAAATGTAGGAATAGGAACAATCTCCCGGGTGCAAAACTTGATGTCAACGGTGTAGCGGCATTTGTAACGAATGTTACAATAAAAGGAGATGCAAGTGAGGGAGGCCAACTGGTATTGAATGACACAAACACGACAACTGTCGGAGAGACAACAAACTCATGGAATATCGACGTCGTCGGGACAAAAGGTTCCGGACAACTCAGATTTCACAGAGGTTCAGCAGGTACAAAGGTCGTATTCAACGCTGACGGAAAAGTGGGAATCGGGACCACTGCTCCCGACCAGATGCTCACCGTTGCAGGAAGGATAAAGGCAACTCAGGGTATCACAGTATACGAATGTCCGAATTATCAGAATACCTGCTCGAGACCTTCAAGCTGCCTCGGGCAATTATCCGTCGCGACACAGTGCACATACTACGATTGTGATTATGAATGCTCCTGCTATACAAGAACTGCCTCCTGCACAGCAAGGGGATTTCTGGTCGACAGATAATACCCGTTTAATTAATATTTAAAAAATTCTTGAGCAGACTCCGGATTAATCTATTTTTATCTTATTGAGCAAGGCATATTTTATGGTTCTCTTGTCTGTAAATTCAACTTCCGAGCCGAAAGGAAGTCCGACTGCAATTGAGTATAAACTGACATCAAGAGGTCTCAATCTTTCGGCAATGAGTGTCTTTGTAGCCTCCATCTCGGGACTCTGGTCAAAGGCAAATATGATATCCTGAACCCTTCTTGCCTGAACAACTTCTATGAGTTTTTCTATACCAAGGTTTTCAGGACCGACTCCGTTTTTTATATCAAGCCTTCTGTTCAGAAGAAAGTATTTGCCGTTGTATTCTCCCATCTGCTCGATTGTAAAAAGGTCAGAAAAATCTTCGACTACAATAAGTTCCCTGTCACTTCTTTTGGGAGAGGAACATATATTGCAGACATCTGTACTTGACGGCATATTGCACATACTGCATTCACCGATAAAGGTAAGCTTCTCAAGGACTTTTATGAGTTCCTGAGTATATGTCTTCCGGTTTTTCAGGAGAAAGAAAAGAATCTTCTTGGCCGTTCTGCCTGTTATAAACGGGAGTCTTCTTATTACAGTCAGCGCACCTTCAACAGTCTCATCAAACAGCATTATTTCCTGTCCTTATCGTCTGTAATCTTTGCATTGAATATCTTTATTGCTGTCTGCACAACGGGGTGCTGAATCATCTCTTCTGCCTCTCTCCGGGCTGATTCAGATTTTTTTTTTGAAATCTCCTCACTGACAGAAGATGCCGTCTTTTCCGCAATAGTAAGGTCCTGTATTATCAGTTCGATCTCACGGCCGTAAATATCCTTCAGAATCTGTTTGATGAAATCTGTATTCTTCTTCTCCCTCGCCGATGCAAGCTGAACAGCCCCCTTGAAACCGATTTTCATCCTGTTGTCATCAAATGAAATGAATACCCCGTCCTCAAGAATACTTGCGAGAGGGATCTTCCCTCTCTTCTTTGTCTCTTCAATTATTTTAAGCCATATCTCCGGCTGGTCCAGATTCACCTTCTCCGGCTGCCTTGTCTGCAAACCTGAGCCTGATTTGTCCGGAGCAGATACACCTTTTGAGCCAATCCTTCTCTCAAGATTCTCAAACTTCTGAATTATCTCCTCAATCGGTCTCAGTGAAGATACGGTAATGGCCTTCAGAACAGCAATCTCGGCTGTAAAGAGAGGATGCTCACTTTTAATTATCTCCTCTGAGGCATTGAAGAATATATCAAAGAGCATATGAAGTCCCTGCGTAGTAAACTGACTGAGTAACGGCTTTAATTCCTCAACCTCTTCATCCGTAAGGTCGTTATAAATTATCTTCCCCTGCCCTATCTTCAGGAGCAGAACATTTCTCGTCAGCGCAAGGAGTTCATTGAAGAGCAGCTGGAGGTCAAAACCTGCCATATACGATTCATCGATAATCTCTACTGCCTCTGACTTTTCCTTGTTGAGTATATGCCTGAACAGTTTAATAATCGTCCCTCTGCTGATAAGTCCGAGTGCCCTCGTTATTGCCTCTTCATTTACATCACCTGTTGAGAAAGAGACAATATGTTCAAGAATCGACAGAGAATCTCTTACAGAGCCGTGCGCCTCTCTTGCTATTACGGAGAGAGCAGAACGTGAATACCTGAAATTCTCTTTTTTCAGCAGTTCTTCGAGATGAGCAACTATATCTGCATTCTCGACTCTCTTGAAATCAAATCTCTGGCATCTGGAAGTAATAGTCGGGATAATCTTGTTGGGCTCGGTAGTTGCAAAAATAAATTTGACATGCGGAGGAGGCTCCTCGAGGGTCTTCAGGAGTGCATTGAATGCTGCCTTCGAAAGCATATGAGCCTCGTCTATTATATAGACCTTATACCTTGCCTTTATGGGAGTATAGGCAACCTTATCAATGATATCTCTCACATTGTCAACACCTGTATGACTCGCAGCATCTATCTCCTGAACATCCATAGATGAGCCGCTGGTAATTTCACTACAGACGGAACATTTATTACAGGGAGTAACCGTTATTCCGGTCTCACAGTTGAGACATTTTGCAAGGATTCGGGCTGTCGTGGTCTTCCCTACACCACGGGGACCCGCAAATATAAATGCGTGGTGAAGCCTGTTATTAAGGATAGAATTTTTCAGTGTCTTTACGATATGCTGCTGCCCCACCACCTCGTCAAAGGTCATAGGTCTGTATTTTCTTGCAAAAACCAGATAAGTCATAATAACCAGAAATAAGACATTAAAAGAGATGAAAAAGGCCAGGCTTACTGCGGCACCCGGAGATATTACTACCGCTGCTTCCTTCCGGACCTGACGGGGTTTGTAATCCTCACGTCGCGCAGGGCCCGGCCATAAAAAATGGCGGAGAGAGTGGGATTTGAACCCACGGTGTGAATTTTAGTCCACACACACGATTTCCAATCGTGCTCCTTAAACCTCTCGGACATCTCTCCGTAGTCCAATTCTCTGGCGGAGAGAGAGGGATTCGAACCCCCGGTCCCCAAAGGGGACACTCCGTTTCGAGCGGAGCTCCTTCGACCTCTCGGACATCTCTCCCAACAGAGAGCAAGATTTATAACACCAAAAGTGCCGAAATTGCAACAGAAATTTTCAGTTGTCCAGATATTCTTTCCTAAAAAAGGTGTATAGCTGAGTTGAACTCCTGATCCGGTAGAAATTAAATTTCTTATCCTTCGGGAAGATTATGAATGCACTCTGCTCTTCGGGATATGGTCCTCCGTGACCTCCAAGTTCCTGCTGAAAATTGAGTACCCTCCCCCTGAACCTGCCGGCAAATATTATAATATCTCCGCTGTTTTTCATTCTGGTCAGCCTCTCAATATCAGCCTCTATACCTTTATACATCAGAGAAAAGAATGAATGCACGCTCCCCTTTTTTATTGTCATATTACCATTACTTATGACGGACTTTCCTTCGGGTGTCTCCACAACAACTCCTTCATCGGAAAGATATGAAATAGCGGCGATATTCCCGTGTGACAGAATAATCTTTTTTAACTTCGGATAATAACGGTCGATATCTTCTCCCAGCAGCCTGTCCTCATACTTATTGAAATACAGGTGGGCAATATCCGAGGTAGGGAGAAGAAATATCTGGTTGAGGTCGCTTACATCCAAGCCCGGAAGTGTCTCCTTTACCCTCTTTTTAATACGGTCAGTCAGCACATCGGCAATATATCCAAACCCCTTCGGCATCGACTGTCTGATAGATTGAAGATAATTGACAAATGAAAGCAGCCTCTGTTCCCTGAGATATTCAATATTGCCTTTTGTATGAACAATTCTTGTCTCCAGCATCTCCTTCATAAGATAATCCTCAAAAGACCGGTTGTTTACCTTATCGAAAGGAATTGTGGGGACCTGTCCGTGGTCGGAAAGGATATAGACGTCGTATTTATTGCCGCTTTTTTTTATGGCCTTAAAAAGCTTCTTTATGTCTCTGTCGATTGAGAAGAGAGTAATAAGACTGCTGACTGAAAAAGGTCCTCTGTGATGTGCAAGTTCATCATATCCTACATAATCAATGTAGATTGAATCAACACCACGGTATATATCTACCTCTGCCAGAATTGTGGATATCTCCCTTAAAAGTACATTTGTTATAAGCCTTATCGGAATAAACGGAATTTCACTCCTCTTGATTTCCTTATTTATTATCTGGAGAATATATTCCTTCAGTTCCAGAAAGAGTTCGGATATCATCGACAACATCATTCTTACGACGACCGTCAGATTGAAGAATATCAGCAAAAAGGCGGTAATGAGATTAATCTTTATATATCTGTTCAGTTCATAGAGTTTTGATACAGCAAATACCGATTCGGCTGCACCCCCTGTAAAGAGCGTACAGTAAGAAGTCCCGCCGGTAAGTATCCCTTTGTTTTTTGACAACTCCTGTTCTATTTTCAGGGTATCATTCAGACTCTTCATTATAAAGAACTCTTTTTTTCCTTTGTCATACCATCTGAAACCGGGAATATTGCTGTTATCTCCGTACATAATTCCGGACATAAAGGCCGGAGTAGTAGCAGGGAGCCCGCAGTCAAAACGTGCAATCTTATGAGTCTGTGAATTAAGTAGTTTTGAAA
Organism: Bdellovibrio sp.; assembly: GCA_020725805.1. Classification (GTDB taxonomy): domain Bacteria; phylum Myxococcota; class SpSt-1050; order SpSt-1050; family SpSt-1050; genus SpSt-1050. The sequence continues at coordinate 2,419 of DYEF01000089.1, read as the reverse complement.
GAAACGGCATAAACCTGAATGACAATGCCCGCCTCAGCGCAAAGTATGAAAGTCCGTCTATATGAAGAATGATGAATCTCTTCTCTTTTTTATTTTCCCTTGTCTCAGAGAATGTACTCAGATATCTGTAAAAACTTTCCTTCGGGTGAAGAATTTTATATATTAATCCGCTCATCACTTACTCTTACCGAACCGGAATCATATAAGCCATTTTTACCTTATATTATCAATAAGGAGAGATTCAAAGAAAAATTTTTCAAAAAATCAAAAACAGAATTCAGCCGGACAGATTATCTGTAATGTTATACCCCTTTTCTCTGACGAGCGGAATAAATTTCCTGAGAAATTCGGCAATATTCATTCCTCTGCCCTCAATATCTCTCCCGTCGTGAAAGAGGAAGATTACACCATCTTCGAGATAGTGAAGTGCCCGTCTCAGAAGTATTTCCGGTTCAGACCCGTCAGAATCCCATATTCCGCGCGTCCATCCCGCAAGAATGTAATTATTTCTCTTCAGGATTTTCATAAGTGTAAAGTTCTTAAAACCGTGCGGTGATCTGAATAATCTCTTCCCGTTCAGAAGAGAAAGCGGTTCAAGAACCTTTTCGGATCTTTCTATCTCGGAAAGAATAAAACCATAACTTTTATTGTGCAGTTTTGTATGCGAATATCCGTGATTTGCCAGTATATGTCCCTCTTCCCTTATCCTTCTGATAATATCAGGATATTTCTCGGCTTTAAAACCAAGACAGAAGAATGTGGCCTTAACGGAGTATTCTTTCAGAATATCCAGAACAACGGGGGTAACAAAAGGGTCAGGTCCGTCATCAAAAGTAAATGCAATATTATTTTTGCCTTTTTTTAATCTGTATAATGTAAAACCAGTGGGGTCAAATTTGGGATAAAAGATAAATACCAGATAAATGCCAAGAACAAGAAGTATTACCGGTATTGCGATCAAGACCGGATTCAGGTATACCGAAAGCAGCACCGAGAGAACAAAGAGCGATAAGTATAAAAAAACAATAAAAATCACTTTCAGTCGTACGGTCAAAGGCATAATTACCAACTAACAAAAATAAGGATAAAAGTAAAGAGTTAGAGATTTTTATTATTCCAGCTGATCGGTATAGACCGGCTGCAGTCTTGTCTCTTTCCTGCAGGTAACCGTCCTGTTCATATAAAACGGAGAAGTAAACAATACATCAATACAGGTCTTGCTCTCATTAATCCCGCAGGCGTATTCTGCTGAAACATTTCCGTCACAGGTATCAGTGGTACTTCCTATAGCCCAGGCACCATAGATATCATTCCCGTAATTACCAACGACCGGCTTAAAGGCTACCGAGGCACCACCATATTTTATCTCCAGAACACCGGTCGGTGCATTTGTATTGATTCCTACATAACCAGTATTTCTGACAAAAGTTATCCCTTTACTCCACTCCCATGCACCGGAAGTATTATCACCGGTAATCTGAAGAAAATCGCCGCCATTTGCAGTCCTTGAATGAAATATGAACTTTTGTCCATTTGCATCATTTCCCAGCACCAGATCCCCCACTACATGGAGTTTCGATTTCGGGCTCACAGTACCAATACCTATACTGTTCCCTGACGCAGCAAGCTGATTCCCGCCGACCGTCAGACCATCCGACGGCAGATTCAGTGTGCCGGTCATACTATCACCCGCCTTATTCACCGGTGTATATCCTATGGCATCCTGCTTGCCATCGAATCTCTTGTAATCGGCCGATGAGAGATATCCGTTTGTTGTAGCCGTGGCCTGCTGTATCGATATCGTCCCGCTCGTCGTTATCGGTCCCCCCATGAGCGGCGCCGCCGTGTTTATCTGTGTAACCGTTCCGCCTCCGCTGCTGATCGTGCCGCAGCTCCAGTTGCTACCGTCCCACTTTATATACTGATTCGTACTGCACCCGTTGTTAGATATCTTACTAAATGTAACAGACCTGTCCTTTATCATCGCCGTACTTACAGAATCTGCCTCGTCTGTATTCACAAACCTCGCATCGTACACGCTCCCGCTCTGATACTCAGGCTTCAGCGATATCGTCCCGCTCGTCGTTATCGGTCCGCCTTGTAGTCCCGCTCCCGTGTTTACTGTCGTAACTGTCCCGGTCCCGCTCGCATACTGCCGACACCTCCAGTCAGTCCCGTCAAAATACAATACAGAATCGCTCACTCCTCCGCATATCTCCGAAGACAGATGATACGCCTCTATTGAGCCTGTCTTTATCATCTTGCCCCCGACAGAATCTGCCTCGTCTGTATTTACAAACCTCGTATCATATACACTCCCCGTAAGATACGCAGGGTCCAGCGAAAACTGAAAATTGTTCAGCACAAGTCCCGAACCCGCTGTATATACTCCTCCGCCTCCTCCGCACGGCTCACAGTT
>DYEF01000088.1 GCA_020725805.1 Bdellovibrio sp. | reverse complement strand
TTGCGGAGGATGTATGAAAAATTTTGGGGTATTTCCAGTTTCCAAGGCAAGATTTTTCTTGACTAAGGTGTTCACCTTAGGTAAAAACACTTATTATGAGCAGCATAAAAATATTACTTGGCGAAAGAGAGATAAGCACCCACAATATAAGTAAGGACAACATTCTTCTCGGACGTGCGCCGGAGGCCAATATATTTATTCCCAATCTCGCTGTCTCAAGGAAACACGGGAGGATATTCAAAAAAAACAACAAATGGTACTACGAAGACCTCTGTTCTACCAACGGCACATACATAAACACCTCAAGAATCTCTCTCTGCCAGCTCAGCACCGGTTTAGAATTACTGATAGGGAAATGCCGCATAATCTTCATTGAAAGTTCAGCCCCGAAAGATACGCACTCTTCGTACTCCATAAATATAAAAAAGCTCCTCGAAGAAGAGGATGACCCTAAAAGTGGTCAGGTAGATGAAACTATTAAATTCGACAAGACTGCTGTAATTAAAATTACTCCCCCTCAGAACGGCAACGTTAAAAAACAGCTAAAAGCAATTGCGTATATAGAAATTGCCGATAATAAGGAAAAGATAAATATCTGTGAAGAGGTAACATATATAGGTAAAGACCCCGAGTGCAAAATCAGACTAAACGGCTTCTTCATTGCCTCAAAACACGCAAAAATAGAGTATGACGGAGAGAATATCAAAATTACCGCCCTCAAAAACTTCCCCGCAGTTTCCGTCAACGGAGTAAAAATAACAGAGAGAGTACTCAAAAAAGACGATTATATCGATATAGGCTCATACAGGATGAGAATAAGATTCTTCTGATTACAATCCCTTATATTGTTTACCGATAATATAAATTTCCTTCGAACCTTTACGGGTTGATTCGGGACGGTTCAGATAAAGACTTTCGAAGGATTTTCTCAGCGAATCAGTCAGTCCTTTTACCTCTTCACTCTCAAATATTTTTATGAGGATATTTCCGCCTTTTATCAGCATATCCCTTGCGGAAGAAAAGGCCTCCTCAGCGAGTCTGAAAGAGAGATAACTGTCTCTGAAATGTATACCTGAAGTTTTGGGAGCCATATCAGAAAGTATTACATCGAATTTCTTACCTCTTGTAATCTGCAGCATCTTCTCTTTTACATCTACCTTTGTAAAATCACCCTGCAAAAGAAAGACATTTCTTCCTACAGGCTCGACAGATACAAGGTCCACACCGACCACAATTCCGTCTTCTCCTGTCAGCTCTGACGCAACCTGAAGAAATCCGCCGGGTGCACAACCCAGATCTGCTATGATATCGCCCTTTTTAATTACCGAAAATTTTTTATTAAGTTCCAGAAGTTTGTATGCGGCCCTCGAACGATAACCCTCCGACTTTGCCTTTTTGTAGTAAAAATCCTTCCTGTTATAAATTCCCATAATCAGAAAGTAAGACTGAGCCTCATACCTCCCTGACCAAATCCGAATCTGTTCTCTGTTGTCTTGAGAGCCGAATTGAAGTCCTTTCCCGAAAGATAGGCATCAAGAACGTTGAGTGCCCATACGGCTGCCCCGCCGTAGATAAAGTAATTTCGCAGCTTATAGAAATCCTCTCCGTCGGATTTCAGTTTCTGAACTTTGTCAAGGCAGTCCTGTCCCTGATCGGTACAATCCAGTTTTTTATATTCATCCTCTTTTCTTGTCCCGTTAATGTGCATAGAGACGGCAGTGGCGAAAAGACCAATCTCAACAAGAGTGAAAATTCCTCCCTTGATCTTTTCTCCGTTATAAAACTGACCCCAGCCGGGAAGTATGAGTGACCTGTATGTTGCATCCAGTTTGCTTCTCAGTACAAGTGATTCACTCGAAAGTGCTATCATACCCTCCATCGGAGAATTGAATCCCTCCTGATAGAGTACCTTTGCAGATTCGACATCTACAATTCTGGAATTAATGACAAATTTATCTCCCGCCTCCGCAACCTCACCTACGACCACCACCTGAGCCTGCAGCATTTTACCTACCTGTGCCGCGGTCTTTTCATCGGCAAAGCCCAGCTGAACGAGTTTCATCTCATCCAGTACCTTTGCCAGTTTCTCCCTTTCAATGAGTTCGATATTATTGAACCGGGAAAGATTTATCATAAGTTCACCCATAACAAGCGTTCCGATTTCCTTCTTCTTTGCGAGTTCCCCGTTGTTCGAAAAACTGCTTACAACCACTCTGACAATTGCACCTGCCTTTATTCTCTCAAGTTCCTTACTCATATTCTTGGCAACAGACCTGAGTTTTATCTGAATCTCCTTCTTGTCGGCCTCGACATCTCTCTTCTCTTCCTTAGCCTTCTCTTTTGTATCTTTCTTCTCCTCTATAGCGGTTTCCTTCTTCGGTTCTGTCTTTGCCGGCGGTGTCTGTGCAGCCTTTGTCTTATCCTGTGCAAAAATAATACCTGAACCTATAAGTACAAACAAAATAGTAAAAATAATCTTGTTCGTCATTTCTCCTCCATGGTATTAAATGATATTCCTAATATATACAAAAAAAGACATATATCAAGTGATATCGGCCACAGAATTAAATTATTTTTATTATTGTCTTGGTCTTGACAATTATTAATCTAACAAGTATATTCTTCCAAAGTTTTTAAGGGGCTCTTATTACCCGGAACCCTTAGAAGAAGGAGTAATCTGCTCTTTTGGATAAAAGGAGTAATATATGAAAATTTTCAACACATTACTGTTCTTTATGCTTCTCCCCTTCCTGCTCTATGCATCCAATTACACGAAGGTGGCAGGTGCCTTTGCCGAAGACGACCCTTTCGATGCAAATGTTGAGGTCTTCTTTCAGGGTTTTTACAAAAACTCAACAATAACAAGGGAGTTTCTTGATAAAAACAAGGGGATACTTATCGATGCAAAAAATCTGGACTACGACGAGACATACTATCTGCTAATTCCGAAACTCGAAATAGGTGTATATAAAGATCTGGAAATTTACGCAAATTTCCCGGTCTATCTCTCATATGAAAAATCAATAAATTTTGCCACGCAGGCCGGATGGAAACAGATTACGATGAACAAGACCAATACCTACTACGGACAGACTACGGAAGACCCGAACAGAATCATCAGAAAGATTCCGGACAAGGCAGTCAGAGGCGGATTCGGTGATATGGCAGTAGGAATCAAATGGGCGCCTTTTTATGACCAGAAACCTTATCATATTCTGAAAAGAGATAAATCCAGACTGAACTGGGACGACACTATGGCGACCTGGGTAATCGGTCTTGAATACACAATACCGACAGGGGCAAGGTATGACCTCGATGAACAGGCAACCTCCTCCAACAAGGGTGATATCGGGAAAAAACTTCAGGTTCTCTCCTTCTGGACCGCCTTTTCCAAGAGATTCGAATATGTCGACCCGTATTTCGGGGTCTTCTACAATCTACCTCTTACCATCAGCAGTTCACTCGTTACCGGTTCCCACCGTGCAGGTTTCGACATAGGGACAGAGATTATCCCTTATGAGGATGTGCAGCTCGGAAACAAATTCTCATTTGACTTCAGGCTGCAGGCAGCATTCGTCAGCAATGCAGAGAAGGCATATTCGGAGGTTGCGGAATTTCTGCCAAACTTCAAAAAGGATACAAACGGCGACTACGTAAAGGGTGATGACGGCCTTCCCGTAATCGATTCATGGGGGAGAATAACAGCGACCGAACAGTATTTTGAATTCAGAGGCATCTTCGGGCTAAGTTTCGTTGTGGCAAAATATCTGAGACTTATGAGCAATGTGGGATTCGGACACGACACCTGGCACTATCTGACATTTGCCAATTCCTGCTCCGACGACAAGAACAACAACGGAAGATGCTCGAAGGATGAGGGAGACGTTCCGAACCCGGTATACGAACCCATACTCGACCAGAGAGGAAACAGGTTCAGAATAGCAGATACATTCATTATCTTCTGGAATGTCTCTATGACAGGCCAGTTCTGAGATGAGAAACAGTCAGACCATAAACAAAGACATTCTTATAGATGAACTGATCAGAAAATACCCTGAGGTATGCGAGGTTCTCGAGAAGTTCGGAATGAACTGCAGGGAATGTGTGCTTGCTCCCACCTCTACACTTGAGAATGCGGCAGAGATGCATAATGTTCCGCTCAGAACTTTGCTCAATGAAATAAACAAACTCCTAAGCCAGAAAAAATAGATGAAAGAGGAATTTGCAGAAAGACTCAGAAGACTGCTGGGTCTTGTTGCCTCGGGCAGAAGCGAAAGTGAAAAAATATCTCAGATCCGTAAAGAGATAAAAGATTTGAAAGACGAATTTTCGGAGAAGACAGGTTTTTTAAACGACCTTTACCAGACAGTTATCGCAGCAGATGAAAAATCACTGAAACTGCTGAAAATCCTGATTGAAAGCGAACTTCTAAAGCAAAAAAAAGAGAATACGGAAAAACCAAAGGAGAATAATCCTGCAGGCGATATTCTCTCGAAACCCATTCAGTTTGTAAAAGGCGTCGGGCCTGTTCTCTTTGAAAAATTCAGCAGAAAAGGTATTACAACTATCAGAGATGCCCTCTTTTTCTTCCCGAGGGATTACGAAGACAGGAGAAGAATAATTCCGATCGGCCATATACCTCCGGGCGAAACCGTTACGGTAACCGGTAAGGTTATCGGTTCCAAGGAGACACGAAAAACATATACCATGACGATAGCGGACAGGAGCGGTTTTCTTGACCTCGTATGGTTTAATATCCAGCCACATTACCGGAATTATCTGGAGGAAAGATTCAAAACCGATACGAATGTGATTGTCAGCGGGAAGGCGAATCTTTACAAAAGAACAATCCAGATAAATCACCCTGTAATCAAAGAGACCTCATCGGTAGATGATGACCTCTTTTTCAGGAGAATCATTCCGGTATATTCGGCCATCGAAGGAATAGGTGAAAGTCTTCTTATAAAAATCATGAAAAATATAGTCGATGAATATGCAGAATATCTGACTGATCCCCTGCCTGAATATCTGCTTAAAAAACACAATCTGATTCCCTTGCCGAGAGCGATAAAGGAGATTCATTTTCCTTTGCCGGAAGTAGATTTCGGAATCCTTCAGTCAAACAGATGGGAGCCCAGAAGAAGAATTATTTTCGATGAACTCTTTTCCCTTGAAATAACACTTGCATTACGAAAATCCAGATTTCAGGACGAAACCGGTTATGCACACAAAATTGAGGATTCGTCTGTAAAAGAGGCCGTAAATCATCTGCCCTTTAAGCTCACCCCCTCACAAAATACCGCTCTTAATGAAATAATAAATGACCTCAGAAGCTCTCAGCAGATGAACAGAATCCTGATAGGAGATGTAGGCTCCGGAAAGACCGCGGTCGCAATGATTACATCCTATCTCGTAGCACAGAGCGGAACACAGACCGCAATTCTTGCCCCGACTGAAATACTCGCAAAACAGCATTACAGAAATTTCTGCAACATATTCCCCTCATTTCAGAGCCGCATCGGACTTCTGACAGGCTCTGTCAAGGGACCTGAAAGATCCAGAATCCTCGGGGATATAGAGATGGGTTTAACCAAGATAGTAATAGGGACACATGCACTGCTTGAAGAGAATATATCCTTCAGAAACCTTACTTTTGTGATTGTTGATGAACAGCATCAGTTCGGAATCAATCAGCGGGCAAGGATAAAGGCAAAGGGACTCAATCCTGACCTCCTTATGATGAGTGCAACACCTATCCCAAGGACGCTCGCAATATCTCTCTACGGAGACCTTGATATCAGTATAATAAAGGAACTGCCCCCCGGAAGACAGGAGATTACCACACATGTCATTAGAGGAGAAAAGGCAGACAGATTATATATTGAACTGAGAGAGCAGATTCTGAAGAACGACGCACAATGCTACATAGTATATCCGATTATCTCAGAAAGTGAAAAACTCGACCTGAAGGCGGCAGAAGAGATGTATGACAAACTGAAAAATACTGTTTTCAGGGATATCCCTGTAGGTCTTTTACACGGCAGGATGAAAGATGATGAAAAGACAGATATAATGAACGAATTCAAATCCGGCAGACTGAAAATACTCATCGCAACGACTGTTATAGAAGTCGGTGTCGATGTACCGGCAGCCTCGATAATGGTCATCGAGCATGCAGAGAGATTCGGTCTTTCGCAGTTGCATCAGCTGAGAGGAAGGGTCGGGAGGGGTTCGAAGAAATCCTTCTGTTACCTGATTGCATACAACTGGCTCTCCGAAAATGCCTTTGAAAGACTCAGAATTATGGAAAAGACCAACAGCGGCTTTAAGATAGCGGAGGAGGACCTCAGGATAAGGGGACCGGGCGAACTTGCAGGCACAAAACAATCAGGATTACCAGATCTGCATATGAGCAACCTTATAAGAGACGCAGACATACTCGAGGAGGCCCGTAATTCCGCATTTGAGATTATAAAGACTGACCCGAACCTTCAGGAAGAAAAGAACAACATTCTGTGGTCTCTGATAAAGAAACGTGAAAGAGAACTCGAACTGATAACCACCAGCTGATCAGCTGCCTTTTTTTATGAATTCAAAGAATTCCTCATCATCCATAGGAGTCGGTCGGGCATATTTAAGTTTGTGTCTGAATAAGTTTTCTGCAATCCGTCCAATATCTCCCGATTCAGTCGAATCAGGATATTTTTCTATCAGTGTCTTTCTCTCCTTTTCGGCAACAAACACAAGGTCTGACCTTCTTACAAAACCGAGGACCTTCGTATTTATGCGGCCTGCGAAATTGTAAAGTATCTCTTTATCGGCATTATTGTTTCTTAGATTGACTATCAGCCCCGATAAGAATATCCCGTTATCGAAATATGTATTTACTGCTCTGGCAATATTGTTTGCCGCATACAGCGACATGCCCTCTTCCGATGTCACAATCACAACCTTCTTTGCAAATCCGAGTCTGAGAGGGGCTGCAAAACCGCCGCAGACGACATCCCCGAGCACATCATAAATGACAACGTCATATTTTTTTGAATTTATGACGCGGTTCTCCTGCAGAAATTCCAGAGTCCTTGCAACTCCTCTGCCTGCACAACCGACACCGGGAGGAGGTCCTCCGGCCTCTATGCAGTTTATTCCGAGTTTTCCTTCATTGATAACACCCGAGATATCGCTGAAAGTTACATTATCCCCTATTATATCCAGAACAGTGGATGCCTTCCTGTTATCCCTCATCAGAAGAACAGTACTGTCGTGCTTGGGGTCACATCCGATATGCAGAACCTTCTTTTTCTTCTTTGCAAAATAGTAACTGATATTTGCCGATATAAAGGATTTACCGACCCCGCCCTTGCCGTAAAAGGCGATACTCTCCATACAAAAACCTCAGTACATATAAAATCCGTAACCAAGCCCAAGAGAAATCAGTGAGACCACAACATTCTTGCCACCCGTATAACCATCAATAAAACCGATGAAAAGATGCGTATCATTATTTCTTGTAACAGTATGCAGGGCAATATTCATCCGGTAGAGATTAAATGCTATTCCTCCTCCTCCGGTTTCTGGACCTTTTGTAAAACCAACCCCGAGCGTCAGAAGCTCGAACTGCTGCGTGCTGAAGGCAACCAGAGAGAAGTTTCCCGAATAGTATTTATTATTCGTGGCAAGTAACTGGATCTGCGGAGTCAGTAAAACCGGAAACAGATTCAACTTTGTCCTGAACTGCAGAATATGTGCAGTAGTAGTGTCTTCATCACCGTAAGAAGACCCTCCGAAACTATAGAAGAGGTCTGATGTAAAATAACCCGTTCCGTCGTCTTTTTTGTACTTCCTGATAGATTCGATTGTCGTCGCCTCGAAATCGAGTGTCACCTTTGTCTCTTCATTCTCCTCCGAAACAATTACCGGCACTTTCCTGTCTCCGTATTTTTTATTATACAGTTTCAGTTCATACTTACCGGGGCTGACATTGTCTATTCTGGCAGGTGTATAATACTTCTTCCCCTGAAAATAGACATCCGCACTCTCGGGAGTCGTCTCAACATATATAGAGCAGACCTTCTTTCTGAGCTTTATCATCAAAGGCTTAATCTCATCCTTATTCAGTGTTACATTTACCACTTCGTCCCTGAATCCGTCTTTCTTTGCAATAACAATATGCTTGCCGTTACGAAGTTTTTCTATTTTTAGCGGGGTGACTCCTTTATCCTCATTGTCAATCGTAATTCTGGCACCGGACGGTTCACTTACTATATCAAGCCCGGACGAAAAGAAGACCTCGCCCTTTACATCCTCGAATTCCATCTTGAGTTTTTTCGGGTCGAAGAGTTCCTTTACTATCTTGGGAACCTCATCAACCAGTGCATTATCACTCTTATAGACCTTCTTGGTAAGTCTGTTAATAATCTCAACCTTGTGTGCATTTATAAGTTTTATAGCAATAATATACTTGTCGCCCAGCTGCCCGACCGAGCCTTCGACATAATATTCCGCACCCATTGCACCGGCTATCTGCGAGAGACAGGACGAATCGTTACAGTTCTTGAGCTGTTTATTCTGTTCCCAGAAGAACATTGAGTCAAGGTCCTTCTGTCCGACTACCTTAAACTGATTGAGTTTTGATACCTCGTCAATAAGAATCTCCGTGAGCATATTGGCTTTACCTTTTGTTACCCCCTCCTCCGCCCCGATATTGAAAACAATCAGAGATGGTAGTCCTTCTGAATACAGATTTGTGGTAATTAACAAGGCCAGAAATAATACCGAAATGAATCTTTTCATCAGGAAACTCCTTAAATGTGATTGATATAATATATTATAATGTGCTAATCGGCAATAAAATTAGTTATTGTTAATGTTTGCCGACAACTATCTCCTTTTCAACTCCGCAAGAACCTTTACTGGAAAACCAGAATCTCTTCTCGGAGACACAGTCAACCCTGAGTTTATATCTGCCTTCCTTAAGAAAGAATGGCAGATATTGCCTGAAATGCAGAACATCTCCCTGAGACATATCCGAATATATCGGATAGCGCTGTTCATATCGTATTTGCTGATTCTCTTCATCAAGTCCCCATAAAAAAACCGCAACCCTGAATACACCATCTGTTGTAAAATCATCAATATCGACGGCTGCCTTCAGATATTTCTCGTTATTTCTAATCCTGAATTCCACTTTTAACGGTTCACCCTCATTCAGTCTGTCCGGCAAGTCAATATCTGTCAGTTCAATATTTTCAGAGAGGTCATAAGGACAGGACGGGGAGAGTTTAACTGACTCCTTAATGATAAGGTTATTCAGGCGAACCGCATAAAGACCCTCCGGCAAATCCGCCTTAAACTTTATCAGAAGGTGAATATTGCCCGGCTCATAAACCCTGTATGCCACGATATCTGAACTGACTTTACTGATTTTACCATTACCTCTGCTTATAAAATCCAAATAAACCGGATATCTCCTTCTGTGCGAAAAAGAGAATCTGTCATTACTCTCTTTTATGATTATTCCTCCGTTAATCCTTTCACCATTTCTTATACACGAAGGAATGTAGAATTCTTTACCAGAGAGCTCTGTCTTATAAAAATCGAATTCGTTGAGCTCTGCGTCATCGAGCTGAAAAAGGATATCCCTGAAGTTTGTAAATACCTTCTTTACTCCTTTATCATATTCATCGAGTTTAGACACTCTATTGTATATGTCTGAAGGGACATTGCCGCGAAGGACAAAATAACGGATATTCATATCCCTCATAAATCTTATCAGGGACCGTGGGTGATAGGTATTTACTGCATCCCTCAGGTTTTCAAGCGGTTTGGAATTCCATCCGGAATACCCGTTAACAGTCGGTTTTCTGTGATATAGTGTTGCAAAGACATGAGCGGCATCCTTATAGGCCGCAAAGGCCGGATATTCGAAAACCACCCCGTAATCCATTTTTTTCAGTTTTGAATAGACAGGGTCTCTCTCAGGATGATTCAGAGGTCTGTGTAGTTCAGGCCTGTGTGAACCTTCAAATATGAAAAGGATAGTAAACAGCAATACCGCCGATGAAAATATCACCCTGAAGGTCTTCCTGTCTTTCAGCCTTTCCGAAATACCGGCGGCAAAGAGTGCAGATACCACAGCCATAGAAAAATATGCAAAGATGGCAAAACGCGTAGGTACCCTTATCCCGTAGTATCCGGGCATAAATTTCCATAAAAGGTAATAAGGCCCCCTTGTGTCTCCCTCGAGCCCGTCCAGATACGGTCCGAGTGAGAGAAGAAGCGTCAGAATCGCAATAAAGGAGAATAGAAGAATGTACCGCCTGTATTTATTGACAAAGAGAGTCAGATTGGAGATAAGAAACAGCATTATGAATATCGTTCCCGGGAAAAGAAAACACTCCCATTTTCCGTATTTGCCAAGCCATTTCCCCCAGAAGAGATTCGTCTCACTGACACCCAGCAGATTCTTTAACTGAGGGGAATAATATCTTATATCGAAGAGGAATCTCTCAAAAAACATTTCATTCCGCAGTTTAATATAGTGCCAGAGAAAAGGGGCAGAGAGAATCACCACAGATACAAGAATTATAGACAGGTACAGATAGAATCTCGGTTTTAATATTGCCCCAGATGAGATACCTGTGAATAAGGCATAGATAAAAAACGGGACAATAAAAAATGCAGTCATATTGTTCGACCACAAAACGAGGGCCAGAACCGAAAGTCCGAAAACCAAGGCATTTTTCGGACTGATTCTGACAGAAAATATATAAAAGGTAAGAAAGACAACCGGAATAATCCACCAGTGAATAACATTCAGGTGAACGAGATGCGTATATCTGTACGGAACAAAAGTAAACAATACTGCACCGAGTAATGATGATAAAAATGAACTGGTCAGGTAGTGAATAAAGATAAACGTTGTCAGACCTGAGAGAATCAACAGAAGAAGAATCATTATATTGTGAACAAATACGGAATCTCTTATCAGAGTATAAAGGGGAATAAAGAAAACCTGACTTATAGTGTGATGCTCTGTAAACGCAAGGGTATTTTTATACGGATAGTAATATGAAGTGTTGAAGTAATCAGATAAATCAAAGGATAGAATGTGTTCATATTCCCACTGCATAATATATGAATTGAGTAAAACATCATCAGGATTATCCGGAGCGGAGTCTTTCAGATTCACTGAGAAGGGGTATAGCGAGAAGATATTTGCCGCTGTCAGGACTATCAAAACTATAAGAATTTTCAGTGAATATCGCATTTATACATCAATTCCAAATATACCTGCCATTGATTAATCCTCTCTCAGGTTATTTGAAACAAAACAGAGTTTATGTATCACAAACAACTGACTTGCTCAAATAATAATTATCCCGCATATTACTTCCGCTCTATTATGAAAGAAGACCGGTGAACCAGTTAACCCGGAAATTCCGCATAAATAATCTTTTTAGCAAGGAGAATCCGGAAAAAGAATCCTGAATAACCGCAATCAAACTAATCTTATATAAAACAGATTCCGAAAAGAACTCTACTGCTGGTTCTGCTTTATCCAGTCAGGACATTTGAGCCATAGACAGGATTTTGAGACAAGATTTCCGTCCTGGTCCTTGATATCCCTGCACTCGTGGCCTCTCGGACACTCTCCGTCTTTCCCTGTGCAGGGGACTCCGCAGAATTTACCGATAGTATTTCCGTCCTTGTCCTGAAATTCATAGCAGTAACCATCAAATCCGTTCTTTGTATCGCACTCCTCGTTCTTTTCGCACTTGGTACACCATGGCGGGGTCGATGCAAGATAGCATTCGCCGTCCTTGACCGTCTCACCTTCCGGATTTTTACAGGGAGATTTACTCGGGTCTTCCCCGCAGCAGAATTCAAAGATATTACAGGAAATCGTTGCACCGCCGTTTTCAAGACAGTTGAGTTTTATACACTGCTGGTTTTCACATTTGTATCCGGACCAGCAATCCTGCGGCGTACGGCACTTGTCACACATACACATATTTGTATCCGTGTCACAATAACCAGGGAAACAGCAGGCAGAATCGGTGAGACACCCCTCGGTGCAGTTGTTATTTTCATCGCATATCTGAATAACACATCTGCTCTTCTTGCAAAGCCACTGCCTCGGAAGAGTCAGTTTGCCAAACATCGTATCACAGTCCGAATCCAGTGTGCAGGGCTGGTCGCATTTGCCGTTGAAATGACATATAGGCTTTGCAGATGAACACTGGTCATCGAAAGGCTGACCGTTCTTTATACAGGAGGCAATACAGGAGTGGGTGTCTGTCCGGCAAAGATACTCCTGAGGACAATCCCTGTCGTTCTCACAGTATCCCGCACAGACTCCGTACTCGGAACCACCGAGATATTTTACACACTTGCTCTTGTTTGCATCCTTACAGTCTTCCTCAGTCTTGCATACAGTAGTGCCGGCACAGGAGAACGGGTCTGCCTGGTCGAGCCTCTTGGGTTTGCACTGATTCGGATTCGGGTCCGGTAGTGGATTCTCGACACTCACACACTCAAATCCCGGCGGACAGGCGGTCTTTCCGCAGGCCTTCCCGCAGTATTTCTTTCCTCCGAGATACTCAATGCATCTGTCTTCACTCTCTCCGTCCGAAAGGTTATAACCACACTCTTCATCAGTACTGCAGGGCTCACATATCATAAGTCTTCTCTTGCAGACCTTCCCCGTTGAATCACAGTAATAATCACCTGCCGGAAACTCGTAGGCACAGTTTGCGCTGTCCATACAGGGCTTTCCTGCCACACATTTGCCTTTATCCTTGTCGCATACCATATCCGGAGGACATTCCTGATCCCTTTCGGTACAGAAATAATCCTTCTGAACAAATCTGTCTGTCGGGCCGGCATCTTCATCGGTATCACCGTCAGGTTTATTGACAGTATCGGTAATATTTATATCAACTGAACCCGAATCCTTATCCCCGCCCTTTGATGTATCCGAACTGCAGGAGTAGAGAGAGAAGGTCAGAAAGATACAGAGCAAAGCAATAAAAATCCTTTTCATATCACACCTCCGGATAATTCTTCTGTGATTTTACTACCTTTGGAAATATTTTGCAAACACATAATAAGGTGTTTTACCTTTTCAATACCCTCTTGCCTATATCGCGCCTGAAGAAAGAACCGTCGAAGTGAACAGAGGAGACCGCACTATACGCCTTCTCAATTGCCTTTTCGGGATTCTTATCGACAGCAGTCACACCCAGAACCCTGCCACCGTTTGTAACTATTTTATCGGACTCTCTTCTGGTTCCGGCGTGGAATATCACAATGTCATCCCTATCCCTGAACTGCCCGAGTCCCGAAATCTCCATTCCCTTTCTGTAACTGCCGGGATACCCCTGTGCTGTCATAACCACACAGACCGCAAAGCTCTCATCCCATAACGCAGTCTGTCCCTTAAGATTACCCTGCGAGGCACCCATAAGCAGAGGCACAATATCGGATTTCATTCTAACCATAAGCGGCTGGGTCTCAGGGTCACCCATACGGGCATTGAATTCGAGTACGTAGGGTTTGCCGTCCTTTATCATAAGTCCTGCGTATAAAAATCCCCTGTATGGTCTACCCTTTTCACCGAGTTTTTTCAGAAGCGGATTGATTATGTCAGAAATTACTTTTTCCTGTTCATCTGTCATCAGGATTCTGGCCGGAGAGTATGCACCCATACCTCCTGTATTTGGACCTTCGTCATTGTCATAGGCCCTCTTGTGGTCCTGCGATGTGGCAAACGGGACAAAATATTCCCCGTCCGTAATTCCCATAAACGAGACCTCTTCTCCCTCGAGAAATTCCTCGATAACTATCCTTCTTCCGGCCTGACCAAACATACCTTCCTTCATAATCGCATTTACGGCTGCAATGGCCTCTCCTTTATTTAGACAGGGGAAAACACCCTTGCCCTGTGCAAGACCATCTGCCTTTACGACCAGAGGCCTGTCTGCAGACATCACATATTTTTCTGCTTCATAGACATCATCAAAGACTTCGAAATCGGCTGTCGGGATACCGGCCTCTCTCATTATAAGTTTTGAGAATACCTTGCTCGACTCAATCTCGGCTGCCCCCTGAATCGGACCGACCACAAAAAGGCCGCTTTTTAAAAATTCGTCTGCCAGACCTAAAGATAGCGGAAGCTCAGGTCCGACAACTGTCAGGTCTATTCTGTTTGCAATGGCAAAATTCTTCAGCCCGACAATATCCTCCGGAGATATGTCGATATTAACGGCTATTTCACCTGTCCCTGCATTCCCCGTGGCGCAGTAAATCTCTTTGACAAGAGGGGATTTTCTTATTTTCCAAACCAGCGCGTGTTCCCTTCCCCCGCTGCCGATTACGAGTATATTCATTTCTTCTCTCCGAGGTCATAATCAGGGTCTATCCCCAGTCTCCTCAGAATCTCGGTAGCTTCACTCTCGATCTGCCTTACCCTCTCTCTGGTCAGATTCATCAGGTCTCCCACCTCTTCGAGAGTAAGACCACCCTTCTCCGCAACATCCAGAGCACAGGTCTCCCTCAGGTCCCATATCGTCTTGTCAGGAAAATTGATCTTAATTGAACCATTCTCCTCATTGACATCCAGATAGAGATGATATTTACAGGAGACAAAAGGACAGGGTCTGAGCGAATTCACACAATCAGACCTCTTGCGGGGCCTCTTGAGTGTCAGCAGATGCTTTAAGTCCTCGATATCTTCCTGAGTAAGTTTTGTTCTCTTCAAAACTCTTTTTGAGAGAGTCTTTGGTTTGGTCCTTGACTGAGACATTACTCCTCTGCCCTCCATATCTCACAGGATTTACCGGAAAAAATACTAATCATAATTACATTATCCCTCAATACAGGGGTTAATTTATCAGAATTATTTTATTTTACAACTTAAAAAACACTAAGCATATGAAATAGTTACCTTTTTCAAATATCACATAAATTGGTCAAAATGGCACCTTATGGCATTATACTACACCGACATACACCATATCTGAAAGATTCTGTTTTGAAAAGCTGATCGTAATAAAATCAGTATTCAGACGAGATTTTTCTTCTTTTTTATTTCGTGGATTGCCTTCCGGTATGCGATATCCCACTCCAGAGAACCCTCTTCCAGATTCTTGAGCTGTTCCCTCGCCTCCTTATCCAGTTCGGCATCAACATCAAGATACTTCTTGATAACCTCATACATTTTCTTTATAAGTATGTGGTTTTCCTCGTAAACTTCCTCGATATTTTTACTTTTCAGCAATGCATCAACCACATCGGCCAGAAGCATCTCGATAGCATCATCACCGTAATCGAATCCTCTCTCCTCGGCTAGCTTTGCCTTGACTGACGCAAAATCCTTCGATGCCAGATTATTGTTCTGAATAAAGATCATTGCCTCCTGATTTAGCTCTTCCTCTTCTTCAAGATAATCCCTGAATACTTTCGAGACATCCAGAACTGCCTCATCCAGCCTGTTATCCTTTATTTCGATATCACCATCCTTGGACAACGCCCTGAGGATATCCTGTGCTATTGACGGTATAAGTTTCATATATATTTTCATATCCCAATGCTCCTTGGCCCGGATAAAATACCTTATGTTATTAAACCCGATTGAGCAAATTATCAAGTATTTTATTAAAATTTTATTTACTTTTACGCCCGTTTTATTTAAAGAGATTTAAGGGAATTACTATGTCTGTCTTATGTATAATTTTACTCGTTGCTTTTCTCGTAATAATCCACAACTATGTGGTCAGCAGATACTTCGAAATCAAATGGAATCCGGATGAGATTCATTTTATCAGTGCCGATGACGGATTCAGACTTGCGGTCTCAAGAAGGATTCCAAAGGTCCGAAGATTCAAGGAACCTGTAATCCTGTGTCACGGGCTTGGTGCAAACAGATACAATCTGGATTTCGACGCAGAATACTCGCTCGCAAGAAAATTCACCGAGATGGGTTATGATACCTATATCGCCGAGATGAGAACGGTCGGACTCTCTTCAAAACCACACCTCTTTTCGGAGTCACGCTGGAATATATACTTCGACGATATTGTCAGATATGATGTCCCCGCCATTATCGGAAATGCAAAAACGAAGAGCGGGTCCGACAGTGTTATATGGGTAGGTCACTCGCTGGGCGGGATGATTATGTATGCGGCATTACAGAACAGGGAAGTCGAAAAAGACGTCAGAACACTCATTACTATCTCGAGCCCTCCTGTATTTACCTTTCAGAGCGAACTCAGAAGATTTATCCCGATGCTGAAGAGCGCACGGATATTCTCTCATATCAGACAGGAATTCTGGGGGAGATTACTCGCACCATACCTGACAAGGGCAATACCCTATTCCGAAGTCGCTGCAAATCTGGATAACATCGACACAGCTGTTTTAAGGAAAATATTCGTCAACCTCGCCTCTGATATGAGTTCCACACTTGTAAACCAGATAGGCAGATGGGTCGAAGAAGGATATATAAAAGACAGAAAAGGAGAGAGAAATTTCTCGGAAGGGATAAAATCGATAAGTATTCCCGTATTTGCAATGACAGGTTCCGTTGACCTGATATGCCCTCCCGAGGCCGTATTCTGGCTGAAAGAAAAACTCAGAGAAGAACAGCTCAGAATTACAATCGCCGGTATTCATTCGGGTTTCTCTGCCGACTACGGACACGGAGACATAATATTCGGACGAAAGGCGCCTTCGGAGATATTCCCGCTCATTACTTCGTATGTGGAATCCCATTCAGCAAAAACACTATGAAAAATACCCTGATTCTTCTGATTCTCCTTTTTACGGTTCTGCTTCCGGATACCGGTTGTACCCGGAAAGAGAGCGATACCTTTACAATACTCATAGAATTTCCGGTAGACACACTTGACCCGAGATATGCAGTCTCTGCCTATTCAATCAAGGCCTGCAGGCTTATATATAATTCACTCGTAAAAATTGACCGGGACCTCAATATTGCAAACGACCTCGCCGAAGAAATAGATTTCGTTTCTCCAACCGAACTATATGTCAGGATAAAAAAAGGAGTAAGCTTTCACAATGGCGCAGAACTGACCTCTGAGGATGTAAAATATACCTACGATTCTATAAGAGACCCCGGCAGACACTCGCCGTACTTCGGGATGTATAAAAGAATCCGGGAGATTGAAATAACTGACCGATACAGCCTTATATTCAGACTCGAATCTCCACATTCGCCTTTTATCTCGGACCTTGTTATGGGTATCATACCGAAAGAGACGGATAAGGAGAATTACCTGTCAAAAAATCCTGTAGGGACAAACTCATTCAGGTTGCACAAATACATCAGTGAAGAACATATTATTCTCGAGAAAACGGAGAAGACCATCAGATTTCCGAAAAGATTTCTCGCCTTCAAGACCATCAGGGATGACAATACACGTCTCTTATCTCTTCTGAATCAGGGTGGAGACCTTATACAGAACGCCGCAGCCCCGATAATTGCTGCAGAACTGAAAGACAGCGCCGTCAGTGTAATCTCCGCACCTTCCGTGCTTTACACATATATGGGCATAAACCTCACAGACCCGATACTCGGCAATAAGGATGTGAGAAAGGCACTCGCTTATGCCATCGACCGCGAGTCCATAATCAAAAACAAATTTATGGGTATGGCGAGGCCCTCTGATTCTGTTCTGGTCCCCGAACACTGGGCTTATGAAAAGGATGTCGAAAGGTATGAATACAATCCGGAAAAGGCAAAGAGACTGCTCGACAGCGCGGGTTTTCCGGACCCTGACGGAGACGGGCCTCTCAAAAGATTCACGATAACCTATAAGACGAGCACCAACAAATTCAGAATCCAGATTGCAAAGATGATTTGCAGAATGCTGGAAGATATTGGTATCGAGGTAAAACTGAGGGCTTACGAATTCGGGACATTCTTCTCTGATATCAAGTCCGGCAACTTTCAGATATACACAATGCAATGGACCGAGCCAATAGAACCTGACTTCTATTACTGGCTCTTTCACTCCAAAAGTATCCCCGATGCAAAGGGGAATACAAACGGGGCAAACCGCGGAAAGTATTTCAATCCCGTGATTGACAATCTTCTTGACGAAGGAAGAAGAGAACTTGGCAGAGAGAAGAGAAAAGAGATTTACAGCAAGGTGCAGAAGATTATATCAGACGAACTTCCTTATATCAGCCTCTGGCACGAACACAATATAGCTATAATAAACTCTAAATATACAAATTATAATATCTTCCCCAACGCCTCATTTGAAGCTGTAAAGGAGATTGCAGAGGTACACTGAATACTGCGTTTGGGTTATTCTGCCAGACTGCACGAACAACCGCTGCTTTCTGCTGTACCTACATTATTTGTCCCGGTATCAACCGATATACTTATATCTCTAACCCCCGTATCCTGTGCTCCTACATCCTTGCTACCTGTATCCGTTACTGCATCTGCGCCTGCATCTGTCACCGACACATCCTCTGCATCTGATACAGAAACATCTCCCGTTGTGTCATAACCTGCATCCGGGTCTTCAACCACACTTACCCTTATACTATATTCCTTCTCCCCCTCTACTACTATATACACCTCTCCGCTATCTACAGCCTCATATACTACCTCTGCCTTCTCCCCGCCTCCAGTATTATCCGCTCCGGCAAGACAATCCCCTAACCCGCACTCCTTCATTATATTAAACCCTACATAACTCCCGCTCTTCGAGATTACCTCTATCCGGTATCTCTTACCAGCCTCCATATTCACCTTATATACCTCATCTGCTCCCATACTGGTACAATTCTCCCCCTTCGCATCTACTGTATCTATTCTACCCGTCAGTGTACTATCCCTACTATACGGCAGATTCTCTATCTCTATTTCATTCCCGCACACACCGTCTATCAGATTCCCTGTACACTCACCATCGATACACTTATCCCCTTTGGTAAGAGGATTTGAATCATCGCATAACTCCCCGTCTTCTGTATACTTATTCTCCGGACAGAGCCATGACAAACCTGTGCAGTATTCAGCGGTATCACAGACTCCTTTCGCAGTACGGCATACCGTTGTCTCAGGCTTGAAGAGATCAGGTGGACAGGTCTTGCTTGACCCGTCGCACTTCTCCTCTACATCGCATTCTCCCTTTGAGACACGGCAGATGTATGTGTCTGGTCTAACCGCATCACCCGGACAATCATTGTTTATCCCGTCACATATCTCGGCTAAATCACAATCCCCTTCTGCCTTACGACATTCTATCGTCAGTTTCAGATCTTCAGGACAGGCAGGTGATGAACCTGTGCAGTATTCCTCTGCATCACAGAATCCTTTCGCAGTACGGCATACCGTTGTATCCGGTTTAAAAGCATCCTCCGGACAGTCCTTATTCGTTCCATTGCACTTCTCCTCTACATCGCATTCGCCTTTTGAGACACGGCAAATATAGGTGTCTGGTCTTACTGCATCAGATGGGCAGTCGTTGTTTATTCCGTCACATACCTCAGCCACATCGCAATCGCCATTTGCATTACGGCATACGCTTGTGAGTTTGAGGTCAGCGGGACAGTCAGCAGAATTGCCGGTGCAGTATTCGACCGCATCGCAAACGCCGGCAGCCAAACGGCATACCTTGGAAGAATCAAGAATTTTGCAAATTCCGTTTGTCGTCGCCCCTTTGGCAATGCTGCATACCTGACAGTCGCTATCGTCGCTGTAGCCGCATCCCTCGTTACAGCAGACGCCGTCAA
This sequence comes from Bdellovibrio sp., assembly GCA_020725805.1. Classification (GTDB taxonomy): domain Bacteria; phylum Myxococcota; class SpSt-1050; order SpSt-1050; family SpSt-1050; genus SpSt-1050. Next base: position 3,973 of record DYEF01000088.1, on the reverse strand, counting down.
CACAGTTTCCGCCACCGCATTGTGCCCCCGTCGTACAGGAAGTACCATAATTCGCCCGCGCCCGGATATCGGGGGTAAGCACGCCGCGGCTCTGATCGAAGACGAACCAGCGGGAGAATGAACCGTCGGCGAATTTGAACCTTAGGCGCCACTTGTAGTTCCCCTGACTCAGGAATCCGATTTCCTTACTGATGAGATTCCCCTGTGTGCCGGTATCGTACCAGTTCGTATCCTTTATGAGACTGGTGTTGTTGAAAGCCTGTGTATGTCCCTTATATTCGAGCCACAACTGCGCCTTACTGCGCCCCATAAATGAGCGGGCAAGCGCAGAGACCGAAAATCCCGAGGAAAGGGGAACCGAAGCGAACGGAGATAGCACCTGTGCCCCTGACGAGTTGAACTGTCTGCCACGCATCGGTTTGCCACCCACGTTGCCCAGATAGATGAATGCGGCCCCTTCAGCAGAGTCAGGATTGTCGTAAAAAGGCGCTCCCACGATAACATCGCTGTATCCATCGCCATTCACATCGCCCGCAGAGGCAACTGACCTGCCCCAAAAAGCCTCTACCTGATTCGATTCGAGCATATTGGCATAACCCGCCCCGATACCGCTTGCCGAACCGTGATAGATGAAGGCGGCACCCTCCCGGAATTCGCCATTGTTGTAGAAGTGGGCCCCGACAATGACATCGCTATACCCGTCACCATTCACATCGCCCGCTGAGGCTACCGAATAGCCGAACTCGGCATTCGCCTGATTCGATTCGAGCATACGGACATAATTCGTCCCGATGCCGCTTGCCGAACCGTGATAAATGAAGGCGGCTCCCTCGCCAGCTTGGCCGTTATTGTAAAAGCGTGCCCCCACTATGATATCGCTGTAGCCATCGCCATTTACATCACCGGCTGAGGCAACTGAATTACCAAAATATGCATTTGCCTGATTCGATTCGAGTCTGCGGGCAGCCGTAGTCCCGATACCACTTGCCGAGCCGTGATAGATGAAGGCGGCGCCTTCTTCGCTCTCGCCGTTGTCATAATAGGGTGCCCCGACGATGATATCACTGTAGCCATCGCCATTCACATCACCGGCTGAGGCAACTGAAGTACCAAAATATGCATTTGCCTGATTCGATTCGAGCATACGGGCATAAGTTGTTCCGATTCCGCTTGCCGAACCATGATAGATGAACGCGGCACCTTCATCATTCTCGCCATTGTCGTAAGAGCGTGCACCGATGATGATATCACTGTACCCGTCACCATTTACATCGCCGCCTGATGCAACTGACCAGCCGAACAAGGCACCTGCCTGATTCGATTCGAGTATGCGGGTATAACTCGGACCTATCCCGCTTGCCGATCCATGATAGATAAATACGGCTCCTTCATCGGTCTGGCCTTTATCGTAAAAGGGTGCACCGATGATTATGTCGCCATAGCCGTCGCCATTCACATCGCCGCCTGATGCAACTGAATAGCCAAACTGAGCACCTGCCTGATTCGATTCGAGCATGCGGGTATAACTCGGACCTATCCCGCTTGCCGAACCATGATAGATGAATACGGCTCCTTCATCAGTCTCACCGTTGTCGTAAAAGGGTGCACCGATGATTATGTCGCCATAGCCGTCGCCATTCACATCGCCGCCTGATGCAACTGAATAGCCAAACTGAGCACCTGCCTGATTCGATTCGAGCATGCGGGCATAAGCTGTTCCGGTTCCGCTTGCCGACCCGTGGTAGATAAAAACTCCACCTTCATTGGTCTCACCATTGTCGTAAAAATATGCACCTACAATAATGTCGCTATATCCGTCACCATTTACATCACCGCCTGATGCAACTGAACAGCCAAAATTGGCATTTACCTGATTAGATTCGAGCATGCGGGCATAAGTTGTTCCGATTCCGCTTGCCGAACCATGATAGATAAATACGGCTCCTTCTTCGCTCTGACCGTTATCGTAACCGGTTGCGCCGACAATAACATCGCCATAGCCGTCGCCATTCACATCACCCGCCGATGAAACTGAATAGCCAAAATATGCATTTACCTGATTAGATTCGAGCATACGGGCATAAGTTGTTCCGATACCACTCGCCGAACCGTGGTAGATGAATACGGCACCTTCATTGGTCTCGCCGTTGGCGTAAAAAGGTGCTCCGACGATAATATCACTATACCCGTCGCCATTCACATCTCCCGCAGAGGCAATATTGCGGCCAAAATGGGCATTTACCTGATTAGATTCAAGCATACGGGCATAAGTTGTTCCTATACCACTCGCCGAACCATGATAGATAAATACGGCTCCTTCTTCAGACTGGCCGTTGTTGTAATAAGGTACTCCGACGATAATATCACTATACCCGTCACCATTCACATCGCCGCCTGATGCAACTGACCAGCCAAATTGAGCGTTCGCCTGATTCAATTCAAGCATGCGGGCATAAGTTGTCCCGATACCACTCGCCGAACCGTGGTAGATGAATACGGCTCCTTCATCGGTCTGGCCGTTATCGTAATCGGTTGCGCCGACAATAACATCGCCATAGCCGTCACCATTCACATCACCCGCCGATGAAACTGAATAGCCAAAATAGGCACCTGCCTGATTCGATTCGAGCATACGGGCATAAGTTGTTCCTATACCACTCGCCGAACCATGATAGATAAATACGGCACCTTCATAGGTCTCGCCGTTAGTGTAATAATTTGCACCAACAATAATATCACTGTAGCCATCACCATTCACATCACCCGCCGATGAAACTGAATAGCCAAAATAGGCATTTGCCTGATTCGATTCGAGCATACGGGCATAAGTTGTTCCTATACCACTCGCCGATCCATGATAGATAAATACGGCCCCCTCGTCGGTCTGGCCGTTGTTGTAATAAGGTGCTCCGACGATAATATCACTATACCCGTCACCATTCACATCGCCGGCAGAGGCGACTGAAACGCCAAACTTAGCATCTGCCTGATTCGATTCGACCACTCTGTCAGGAGTTCCGTCATAAAGGGGATCTATCGTCAGTGGATAGACAAGTCCCGACGGATCAACGGTGAACAGCAGTTTACTACCCGACACCTCTACCCGCCCTTCCCGCTTCGTTCCCCGCGCATCGAGCACAAACACAGAATGAACCTGTGCAACCATCTTTTCTCCCTGCATAAAGACCGCTCCGCTTCCCTGCGATTTCACTTCGGCGTTCGCGACGCTCACTTCCACCACTATGAGTCCGCCATTTTCCGATATAGGCTGTGCAAGGTCAAATCCCTGTTCGAGTCCCTCTTTGCGGTTGTCGAACCACTCGGTCACGACACCCGTCCTCCGTTCGAGCCTCGCAAGACAGGCGCCGTCGCCGCCGAGGCGGGTTTCATCCATACAACGTCCCGCAACGAATGCCCCCCCGTTCAGAGAAATGAGCGAATCTCCCTGACGAACCGCCACCGTCTTCAACTCGACCGGCTCTCCTGCTCCTTCCCGTGCCTGAAGCGTGAATTGCCCGCCCTCGTAAAAGTAGAAACGCAGGTTCTGCTGACGATTCACCGCGTGGAACTTATTGTCCTGCAGAGAGATTCTATACTCGCCGGCTGCAAGCCGCGACTGAATAGTCGCAAGCCACGAGTTATTCTCGTTATTAGCCCTCTCACTACTCTTTGCTATACTGACTTTATCCTTCTCTTCCGCCTGTTCGAAACAACCTGTCATCAATAAAATCAGACCAAAGACAGAAAAAACCCTTCCTGCCAATAACCTTAATCCTGTACCCATAACTTCCTCCTATGAGTTATACCAGATAATTGAAAATTGTTCTAAAACAGAATCCACAATAAGCCCTTGAGGAAGCGTATAAAATCTGCAAAAATTTGTCAAACAATATTTAACAATTTATCCTGCGATCTGAGCTTTTTGCGTTGCACTGGGATATATGGAAAATGGGGTATCCCAGAGACCTCTTGA
>DYEF01000087.1 GCA_020725805.1 Bdellovibrio sp. | reverse complement strand
GTCCTCTCGTTGCAAGTATCTTCGTGATCGCCGAGGTAAGGGTCGTCTTACCGTGGTCCACGTGTCCTATCGTACCGATATTTACGTGCGTCTTGTTCCTTACAAATTTTTCCTTTGACATTATAGCCTCCTCATTAAAAATTTCCTGACTTTATAAGCCCACGACCAGGATTGAACTGGTGACCTCATCCTTACCAAGGATGTGCTCTGCCGACTGAGCTACGTGGGCACCAATATAAGATATAAAAACTCCGGCTTTACGGAGAATCGTTTTCAAGAGCGGCAAACGGGATTCGAACCCGCGACCCGAAGCTTGGAAGGCTTCTGCTCTGGCCAGCTGAGCTATTGCCGCATAAAAAATGGAGAGGGAAGGATTCGAACCTTCGAAGGCGGAGCCGGCAGATTTACAGTCTGCTCCCTTTGGCCACTCGGGAACCTCTCCGATATTTACAAAGCCGATGAGAGGAATCGAACCTCCAACCCACTGATTACAAATCAGTTGCTCTACCTTTGAGCTACATCGGCAAAGCATATTTTGACATTCAAGATTCATACCAATCCCAAAAGTAAGGCGACTTTTATAGTGATATTTTTCCCTTATGTCAAGCAAAAAATATAAAATCAGAGGCATCATAATAATACAGCCGGTAAGTCCCTTCCGCATAAGCTCCGGTCAGGGCTCTATATCTATATCGCCGAGCATATTTTCACTGCCGCTGCCCAGAGGAAATTTTATTAACCGCAGGAGCTGGCCGCCCTGAATCTTCAGTATGTGGATATCCGAAAGAGCATTTACAAAGAAGTAATCCCTGAAATTCCCCTTCCGTATCACAGTCATGGTATCGGCAAGAGACATCGATGTAACTTTGTTTATAAGAGTGAGTTTACCCTCAGATAAATTAAAAAGCGAAGAATAATTCTTTGAAAAATTCGTAACGACCAGATACTTTCCGTCAGTGGTAAACAATGAGGCTGAGGGTTCGTTGACGTTGGGCAGTGTGCTTATGAGAGACAGGACAGGCAGACCCGATGAATAATCAACTTCAAGTACCGAAAGCGTATTCCCAAGTTCCGAATAAGGTGATGAATTGGGAATCACCACATATCTTCCGTCAGATGTAACGTCAATGCCGAGTGCATCCACAAAATCATTAAAGAGGTCACTCTTGGAGAGTATCTGCTCCTGTTCGATATCCAGAACTGCCGTATCATACGGGTCCTCCCCTCCCGAGACAACCGCATATCTGTCATCAGGAAGAACTACCAGTGATTTGGGCAGCGCAAGCAGAATCTCCTTTTTATAGACCCAGTCATCTCCGTCCCTTTTTATGACATGAATCCCGCCTTCGCCTTCAATGTCGAAGTCAGAGACAAAGGCCTTCTTCCCGTCCCTGCTGAAGGCAATATATTCGGGGTTCTGCATCGAAAATTCATTAAACTGTCTGAGTTTTATATACCTGCCTGAATTATCTTTCTTCAGAACTACTACTGCCTGTGTACCGGCCTGCGGATTATGCCCGTTATTTACAATAACGAAAAGGAATCTCCCGTCGGGAGAGAAACGTGCCTTGACCGGACAGTCTCCTACCTCTATTTTCTCGTTTAATCTCGTGAAATCCCCGCTCCCGGAGAACCTGAAGAATTCGATATTCCTTCCGCAGGTAGAACCGTCAGGGCCAAAGGGGTGAGTAACAACGAGAAGCCTGTCATAATCCTCCTTAATCCCTGCATCATAGATACCGGTATCATCTCCCGAAAGGACGTCGGATAAAACTGCATCTTCAGTCATCACATCCTCTCCGGTCTCTGCGGTATCTTCCTGAATGTCCGGGATATCATCCGATATCTCTGCAATATCACTTCCGGCATCTGATACTGAATCAGAAGTCACATCAGAAAATATATCGTAAAGCCCCTCATCCGTCCCCGAATCATAGAGAATATCGGCACCGGTGCTATCTGTACCCGCCTCATCCGACTCGCCATCGCCCATATTATCTGCTGTTTCGGCGGTATCCGGGGAAAAATCAGAGAATATAAAATCCCTTCCCGAATCAGTATCTGTACTATTCTCCGGCTCTTCTGAACTACAGAAGTAAAAAACGAAAACGAGGCAGAACAGAAGGACAGAAAGTCTTTGCATCTCATCTCTCCTTTGTCAGATATAAAAAACGGCTTTTGTTCTCAGAAAACAGAGGAAACAGGCATGACCGGTATTCGACATTCTTTTCCTGAAAGGGCTAAAAAAACCGTCCCCAGCGGGATTCGAACCCGCGTTACCGGCGTGAAAGGCCGATGTCCTGGGCCTCTAGACGATGGGGACATTGAGCCGCGCGGGGTTCGAACCCACGACCCTCGGCTTAAAAGGCCGATGCTCTACCTGCTGAGCTAGCGGCTCAAAAGAGGCAGTATTCTTAAATTAGAGATTGACAATTGTCAAGCATAAAACAACCCGGGCATTTCAAAACTTCCCGACAACAGAACAGTACTTTTTAGATAACAATTTCGCTTTGTATTTAAGATAACTCAATCTCCGGAAAAGTTTAGAAACAGAATTCTATTATCTATCGATTATCTCAGGAGGAAAATTTTCGTTGGTCAAATAATTATCATAATATTTCATTATATTTTTCGCACTATCAGTGTATAAATATACCCCTATCTTGAGATCTTCACAGTGTGCCGGAAGATCAATGTGATTCTCAATCTCTTCTATCGCTGCTTCCAGACATTTTAACTTACAGGAGACAGGAGGATAGAAATAATAATCTTCAATTTCTGCAATTCTCTGCTCTTTTGAAATATTAAATATAATTCTGTAAGAACCAAAAGACATCGGATTGCCATCGTTTGACATTTTTACAAAAAAACAATCAGTATTGTCGAGGCATTTTGAATACACCTCATTGGACTTTGTTATCAATTTATCCGACAGGTAATCTTTCAATATCTTTTTATTACAGATAAATACAACGTCAATCCGTATATCCTTTGCCATGTTCCTTAGAAAGTTATCATCAGAACTACCCGGTTTGATTTCATAATGTTTTAAAAGAAAATCCCTATACTTATCTGAAATAAACCTTTCTTTATTCTGCCAGACACAACTTAAGTCAAATAATGTAATGCCGGATATAAGTATTATTATTGATGTATAGAAATTCATATTCAAATCTTTTACCGATGTTTTACACGACTCAGCAAAGGTTTTAGCAGTAATCGGGATAACATCATTGTACATACAAATCAATTAAAAAATCCGAGCCGGCAGATGTGCGTTTATCAATTCAAAACATTTGACATAAAATTAAATTGGATTTAAATATAATCCTTCCTATGCGCCCGTAGCTCAATTGGATAGAGCGCCGGACTACGAATCCGAAGGCTACCCGTTCGAGCCGGGTCGGGCGCGCTTTTTTATTTCTGAGTCTTCAGGAGGAGAAAGTGGACTACATACCGATTACCGAGGAAGGATTAGGAAAATTAAAAGAGGAACTCGAGAGACTAAAGACCGTCGAAAGACCAAAGATAATAAAGGCCATTGAAGAGGCACGTGCACAGGGAGACCTTTCGGAGAATGCCGATTACCACGCCGCAAGGGAGAAACATTCGTTCATCGAAGGCAAGATTCAGGAACTGGAGGACAAGATCGCCCGTGCCAAGGTCATAGACAAATCGCAGATTAGAAGCGACAAGGTAGTCTTCGGGGCAACCGTTCGTGTAAGAGATGAGGATAACGGCAAGGAACTTACCTATACAATAGTCGGCGAAGAGGAAGTGGACCTCAGTAAAAACAGGATTTCCGTCAAATCACCAATCGCCCGGGCACTTATCAACAAGGGCGTCGGTGAACAGGGAGAGGTAATCACACCCAGAGGCGAAAGATATCTTACGATTCTCGAAATAAAATTTGAATAAAATCAGTAGAGAAGACTGCAGCCGCATCCGCCGTCCGAGCAGTCAGGGTCGCACTTGCAGTACTCGTCACACTCAAAAGTAATATCGCATTTGCACTTTTCATTCCCCTTCGTTACAAGAAGGAGTGATTTGCCAAGCCCCCTCTGCCCGTCCGGATTTATTACGGAGACACTCGTATATCCGCACTGAGTCTCTTCGCTCACTTTCAGATTATAGACATAAATAGTACCGGAATCCGTGACTTCATATTCATCATATGTAATACCGTAAGGGAGTTTTATCTTTGCCTGAGGATGAAAGTTCTGTCCGTTTATCACCATTTCGTCAACTGTACTGTTAATTTTTATCTCATCCGGTTCTACGGAGTCCACAACCGGCGCCGGCTCCTTATAGGCAAATCTTATCTTGAAATAGTAATAACCCTGTCCGTCCCCTGCCGGAAGGATATAGTATTTACCAGCCTTAAGGTCCGTAAAGGTCTGCATTCTCTTCGTCCAGACATAGTCAGTCTTGAGCGAGTCGAAGGAATAACTGATCGGCCTGTTGTGATTCACATAAAACCTTACATAATCATCGGATGAACTCCCGGCATAATTAACCGCTGTTATATCCACATTTACTATCGTATTATCCTCAGGCAGATTATATACAAACTGAACCTGATACGGGACCTCGCTCGACACTCCGAGTTCCATCGACGGAAGAAGATACCCCTCTGCCGTAAAACCGTTTTCGACCTCGATTATCCTTCCGCATTTGTCAATATTCCGGTCCAGAAAAGGTTTCTTTATCTTATCAGCTTCTGTCTGACCGGCGGACTGGGATACGAATCTCAGGAGATTTTCATAGAAGTCCTTAAAGGAGGCAGATGAATCGAGTCCTCCCAGAGAGAGAAAGACCGTTTTTGCAAACAATTCTTTGTCCAAGATGAGTTTTCTGGCACCCCAAAGGGCAGTAGAAATAATCTCTCCGTCATCGTGGGACTCACCTTTTAAAAAACCGGGACATTTCCTGACGAGTTCCAGATTTCTGATACCATCACCTTTGATTATCTTCCCCAGATGCCTGCCGGTTACCGAATCATTCGTAATATGAGCAGGGATAAAGTCAGCAAGTGCCTCATTCAGGCCGTAAAGCATTCCCGAGTATCCGAGACTATCTATAACAGGATTCAGTTTATACAGTTCATCATAAAAACCGTGGGTCAGTTCGTGCATAATAACATCAGCGTCATATGCGATATTTATATTCTGGTCAGAAAGACTGTTTGGATTACCTTTAGGACAGAAACCAAGCACAACCTGACGCTCCAGATAGAATCCGTTGCACTGAAACAACTCATCGAATTCCGAGCCCACACCAAAGAAGTTTACCACCGCCGTTACCCCGAACGGATTGAATTCGAATCCCGAATCAGCAAACCATCTGTAGAGTCTGTTCAGGTGATAATACGCCATCACCTCTGCAAAAGGGTCTGTTGAGTCTGACTCATCCGGTGAAAAGAGATAATTTCCGCCGGCATCAGGTTTTGAAAGCCTTCTGGAATTGTCGCAGCCGGAAGTCGGGTCACAGTCAGAAAAGACATCTGCAACCGCATTCTTCAGAACTCCGTATTCGGATGTTTCGGGGAGGTCGACAGCGGTAGTATTTCTGTCCTTTTCGGGAGAATCGAGAAATACATTCCCCTTGGCAGTCCTGTAAAGCGGTATTCTGAAAAGTAACCTGCCGCTTCTGGCACTTATAAAATAACCATAACTGTTCAGAAATATCCCTTTATATCCCCTTATAAGATATACGGGTATGAGTTTTTGACCTGACCTCAAATAATACTTTTCCGAGCTCAGAATACCTGTGAGTACCTTCTGTAATTTCAGTTGCCCGATTATCTCATTTTCACCTAAGAGAAATCCGCCTAAGAGCTTCTCCGCATTACCGCCGCTGTTCTTGACCCCGAAGAGTATATCTCCTCTCAGAAATGCATTAATCCGTTCCTGATATACCTCGACCCCGTTGCAGAATTTCCGAAAGGTATTCACAGAAAGACCTCCACCGGATATACTCTTATGAAACCTTATCTCACAGATGCCGTCAGAGAGCCCGAAGAGCAGATTATATCTGTTGATAAACCCGTATATATCCTGCATTGAACCGACTTTCAGGTTCAGATTGTAGACCGAATCGATCTCCCCGCTTTCAAAAAATCTTATATCTGCATTCTTAAACCTGTTTTCAAATACCGACCTCTGATAATTCAGTTTATCCGGGAACACGTCAGAAGAGAGGTTACCGGCAACTCCCATCAACAACAAAAAATATATTGCAAATACCTTCCTCACAGGGCAGATTTTAATATAATTTTCAAAAAAGTAAAATTTTTAAATTACCGCACTTATTCTTCTTATGCTCTCCTCTTTGCCGAATATCTCGAGCATCTCGAAGATACCGGGCCCGACAGTCTTACCGCAGAGCGCAACTCTTAAGGGCTGGGCAATGATTTTGAATTTTATCCCCTTCTTCTCAACGAATTCCTTAAAGAACTGTTCGAGTGCGGCAAGGGAGAAATCCGTATGGTTTTTTAGTTCCGATACTATATCTGACAAAACCGGCTTGATATCATCTGTAATGAATTTCTCTCTGGCTCCTTCCTCAAATACGACATCCTTTTCGAAAAAGACCAGACTCTTCCCGGCCATCTCATCGATTGTCTTCGAACGCTCCCTGAGCGAGAGGACAATCTTTTCGAGTTTTGTGCCGTCGTTGCATTCAATATTCCTTTTGGCGAGAAATTTCTTCAGGATACCTGCTATATCAGCTGCAGGAAGACTCTTTATATAATGCTGATTCAGCCACAGCAATTTTTCGGGATTGAAGACGGCGCTCGACCTGCCCAGATTCTTAAGAGAGAATTTCTCGATCAGTTCCTGTTTCGAAAATATCTCCTGGTCACCGTAAGACCAGCCGAGCCTTACGAGATAATTTACCATTGCCTCCGGGAGATAACCCATCTCCTCGTAAACACCAACGCTCGTGGCACCGTGTCTTTTCGATAGTCTGGTCTTGTCCGAACCCAGAATCATAGGAAGGTGTACAAATAACGGGACCGGCATATCGAGGGCATTGTACAAAAGGACCTGCTTCGGGGTATTATTTATGTGGTCATCCCCACGGATTATATGAGTTATCTGCATCAGAGCATCATCGACGACGCAACTGAAATTGTAGGTCGGGAATCCGTCTGATTTGAGAATGACAAAATCCTCGATTTCGGAGATAGCAACCGAAATCCTGTCATGCAGTAAATCCTCAAACTCCACATTGCCTGACCCGTCGGGCACCCTGAAACGGATTGCATACGGCAAATCCTTCTTCTCCTTTATATCTCTGCATTTCCTGTCATATCGGGTTGGAAGCCCCTTTTTCTGATTCTCCTCCCTCTTCTTTTCGAGCTCCTCTGCCGTACAGTAACATCTGTATGCAAATCCCTTGTCAATCAGGAGTTCGGCATACTGTCTGTATATATGAAGTCTCTGGGACTGAAAATATGGTTCGAACGGGCCGCCGGTTTCAGGACCTTCATCCCAGTCCATACCAAGCCACTTCATACTCGTGAGAATAGCCCCGACAGATTCTTCAGTCGAGCGGGCCTGGTCTGTATCTTCAATCCTCAATATAAACTTTCCGCCCTGATTTCTGGCAAAGAGATAATTAAAGAGTGCAGTCCTTGCTCCACCAATATGTAAATAGCCTGTCGGTGACGGTGCAAACCTTACTCTGACCATAATACCTCCTGTAAGGGAGTTCGCTTATAAACCAATAATCCGATAATTTCAAATTTAATTTGGAAAATTATTTTGCCGGAATCGACGAGAGTTTGGAGGCAAGTCTTTCGACAAGCGGTGACCTGTCCTTTAAGAATATCAGTCTGACCTTTTTTATTCTGTCCTTCTCTCCCAGATAGTGAATCTCTATTATATCAACAAGCAACTGCTGTCTGAAATATGAGTTCTTTATCCTCTCTCTGGATATATGCCACAATCTCGGTCTGAACCATTTGTTGTAGGTGAAATAGAGAGTGGAATTAATCAGGGATACATATCCGTCCCTGCCGTGTGCACCCTTGATATTCTGCCCTCTGCAGGATATTGAAATCTCCGGCGTCTTATTATCAAGAAGTATCAGGTGCGGCTGAGGCAGAAGTTCGTTCTCGGTAATCTTATTGATGACTCCCTTGAACCTGTAAAAGACCGCCTTGAACAGGAAGAAAGACCACCGGATGATACGGGGAGTAAAGACAAGAATCAGAATCAGCAGACAAAGTGCAAAAGTCCCTGCAATAACCGGATATTTTATTGCAAAATATGTAAGGAAAACGACCAGACTGTCCTCGAGCACAGAGAGGGTCTTATTCGAAAACGATTCGAAAGGGCTCATCACATTTATAAGCATCCTTGTGGTCGCCTTGCTGCTGTGTGAGACAAGCGAGATCGAGCCTGCCAGCAGAACCCCGGGCATCAGGAGGAAAGGATTGGAATCCGTCAGCATCGCAAGGGCAATCAGTGCCGCCCCGATAGGTCTTATAAGCGTATGCACCGAATCCCAGAGATTATCAACAAACTGAATCTTATCTGCAAAGAACTGCACAACAAACAATATACCGGCTATTATAAGTATCGGCAGTGAGCCCAGTATCTGTAATTCAGAAGGCAGATTTTCTACCCACCCCATTCTGACAGAAATACCTATAGTCAGCACAGAGATATAGAGATTCATCCCGCTTGCGAGGGATACCGGGAGTAACATCGAGAGTAGTTCTATCGTACTCATATTATCCTCATTTTCTGCTCTCAGATGAACAGGAAAACAATAATACACAACTGATAATTATGTATTCCTTCGGTTTTGGCATTATCTTTATATGGTGGAAAAGGTAAATGAATATTCTTTATCGAGCGTCTTTTTGCCGTCTTTCGATTTTACATCCCTGATTTTCACTGAATAGTTAGATTTGAGCTCCCATCTGCCGCTCTCCGGAAGGCACTGAAGCATCATCTCGTTTTCGTTATATGTGCACTTGGGCTTGACGCTCTGCTTCTGCCCGGGGCCTGTCTTTTCAATGCTCAGTCCCTTGACTCCCGAATCAGGGTCTATCTGCTCAGAAAAGACAATAACAATGGGTATTTCGACCTTCATATTCTTTGAATTCTCTGTGGTCGGAAAGAAATACGAAATAAAGAAGGTATCCTGAGAGACCGAACTGTTATCGATATTAAAACTCGGCGAACCACATCCGGCCAGAATAAAAGCCAATACAGAAAAAATTAAATATCTCTTCATAGCAAAGCCAATTTTATACAATATTGCGCATAAGTCAAATTAAAATATTGAGGTTTTCCTGGAAATACCCCAAAATTTTTCATAAATCCTCCGCAAAACTAAATCTTAGCT
>DYEF01000086.1 GCA_020725805.1 Bdellovibrio sp. | reverse complement strand
ATATGAAAATCAATGAAGCCGAAAAATGTAACATTTTAATTTTGCAGAAATGTAACATTTTGACGTTGCAGTTACAGAGATTTTTATTTTTGTTGTAAAGGATATAATTTTCTGTATTCTCTTACCCCGATGGGAATTTATGGTCTTATAAAGCCTGTTCTTGATGCTGCAAATGAAGGGAAGAAGGTAATTGTCCTCTGTTCTGACAGGACGGAGGCAAAGGAATTCTCAGATAGTATTCAGGCGGCATCGGTTTTCTTTACCGGCAGGAATATCCGCAGTCTGGTTTTTCACTATGATGAATATGAACCGTTTTCAAGAATTGCACCGGTACCGGAACTCTTGTGCCTGAAAATGCAGTCTCTCGGGGCTCTTCTGGGAAGAGATGACATTGAGCTTGTCATTATACCTGTACGGGCGCTCGTTCCGAAGACCATACCTCTTAATATTTTCCGTGAGAATATGTTCTCTCTTAAAAGAGGAGATAAGGTAAATCAGAAGGAGATAACAGGAAGACTGATAAGGGCAGGATATATCAGGGATAATGTGGTTGATATGAAGGGGAGGTTTTCTGTCAGGGGTGAGATTATTGATATATTTGCAGTAAATCAGACATTGCCGGCAAGAATCATTTTCCTTGGTTCACTTATCGAAAAAATAAGATATTTTGACATTGAATCACAGAGGGGATTCAAGGATACAGATACATACGACATTATACCGGTTAACGAATTTATTATAGATGAGAGTCTGAAAAATATTACAATCGAAAATATAAAGACCGTTGCATCCGAGAACGGACTCTCTGCAAAGATAATAAAGGAGTATATTGACGAACTTGATGCGTCATTCGAATTTAATCTGAGAGAGCATTTTCTCCCGTTTATGTATAACTATAATTGTTCTTCTGTGATTGATTATATAAAGGCATCAGGAGATATTAACAATACGGTTTTCTTCTCATCTGACAAGAATATTCTTCTTGCAGATATCGGTGAGTTCTATCAGAATATTGAGGGTAACTATTCCGAAATTTTAAATAGTGAAAAGATTATTCCTCCATTCGATTCACTCGTAACAAAGAAGGCGGAAATCGAATCTCTGATTGGGCAGAGTATAAGGGCTGACACAGAATACCGTAAGCCTGATATCGAGGTTCTGATTACTAAATTCAGACTGTATCTTAAAAAGAGTACGGACGTAACACTTGCCGATATAAAGACAGAAATTGAAAGGCTGATGGCCAATTATCAGAAGGTTATATTTTTATACACAGATGACGAGCAGAGACGGATATTCGGGGAGATTCTCGGGATTATGAATATTGTGTTCTCTGACAGAGCTGAATCAGAGAGCAGATTCTCTTTTTTAAGGGCTAATACGTCTCATGCCTTTTGTACAGGCAATTTTCTGTTTTTGCCTCTCAATCTGATAATAAGGGAGAAGAAGGTATACGAATACGAAGAGTCTGTTTACGACAAGGTCAGAATGCTCAGACTCAAGTTTTCGGAGATAAAGACAGGTGATTATGTTGTTCACAGGGATTTCGGCGTCGGGATTTACAGGGGACTTAAAAAGATATCCTCTGAGGGCGGAATTCAGGATTATATTGTAATTGAGTATAAAGACAAAAGGCTTTTATATCTTCCGGCACTCAGCATAGACCTGATAAACAAATATGAGAGCGGGGCGGGTAAAGCCCCTGCCATATCACCTCTAGGGAAGGAGCAATGGCAGAAGAGAAAGATAAAGATAAAGGAGGAACTGCTCAGATTTGCAGCAGAGATACTGCGTATTAAGGCCGAGAGAAAACTAATTAGGAAAGACCCTCTTTCCTTTAATGAGGATATGTATGAGAGATTCTGTGAAGGATTTGAATTTACCGAAACACCCGATCAGATGAGGTCTATTGAAGAGGTAAGAAGGGATCTGCTCAGGGAATATCCGATGGAAAGGATTGTCTGCGGGGATGTGGGCTTCGGTAAGACCGAGATAATTCTGAGAGCGGCATTCATTGTAGCATCCTCCGGTTATCAGGTAGCGGTCCTTGTGCCGACGACCATTCTGGCCGAACAGCATTTCAGCAATTTCAGGGAGCGTCTGAAAAATTTTCCTCTCAGGGTGGAGATGCTGTCGAGATTTGTCAGCAGTGAGAAATCATCAGTGATTGTAAAGGATATCAGGGAAGGAAAGGTTGATATTATTATCGGGACACACAAGATTCTCTCAAGCGGTATTCAGTTCAGGAATCTGCGACTCCTTGTTATTGATGAGGAACATAAATTCGGAGTCGAACAGAAAGAGAGACTGAAAAGGGAGAATCCAGCTCTTGATGTCCTGATTACAACAGCTACACCGATACCGCGGACACTCCATATGGGATTATCTGACCTTATTGACCTTTCGGTTCTTACTACCGCACCCGAGGGTAGAATACCGGTTAGGACTGTAATTTCCAGATTTGACGAGGAGGTAATCTGTAATGCTGTATTGAAGGAAGTAAGAAGGGGAGGACAGGTATTCTTTGTGAATCCGAGAATCCGTACAATTGATGCTATGGCAAAACACCTGAAGGGACTTATGAAAGATGTAAGGATTGCCGTTGCCCACGGTAGAATGCCGCCGGAAAAGATCGAAGAGGTAATGCACGACTTCTATCAGAAAAAATACGACCTTCTTGTATCGACCAATATTATCGGCTCGGGGCTTGATATCCCTGATGTCAACACAATAATAGTCAGTTCAGCCGAACTTTTCGGTCTCTCCGAGCTGTATCAGCTGAGGGGCAGGGTGGGTAGACGTAATGTAAATGCCTATGCCTATTTTCTGTTCTCGTCCGTTGCGAATCTGAATAAGGAAGTCAAAAGGAAGATGGATATTCTTTACAGACATCAGGGGCTGGGTGCAGGATTCAATATTGCAAGTGAGGACCTTGAACTCAGAGGGGCAGGCGAAATTCTCGGCAAAAAACAGGCAGGGTTTATAGACGGGATAGGTTTTGACCTCTATAATGAACTCCTTGAAGATGCATTATCCGAGATTCAGGGTGTTCCCGTAAAGAGAATGCCGGAAGTGGAAATCAGAGTCGATGTGCCTGTATTTATACCCGATAGTTATATCGACGATGTTTCTATCAGGCTGAATTTTTATCACAGATTTTCTGCGGCAAAGAGCGGGGAGAGTGTTGATAATCTCGTATCCGAACTTAAGGACAGATTCGGTGAGTATCCACCGGAGGTTGAAAATCTTAAAGAGTTGTCAAAGATTAAAATAATTGCCAGAGGTATGGGAATAAGGAGTATTGAGAAATACAGAAACTCTCTGATTGTCGTCTTCGATGCGCAGGCAAGGATAAGTACAGACAGGATCATTCCGTTTATGGCGAAATATCATAAACAGGTCAGAATCAGTCCGGATTCCAGAATTATCATTTCTACAGGTGATTATACAGATATCTTTGCGATGCTTAGAGAATGGCTTTTTAATCTGAGAGAATTAATTGCAGAATAATGTGCAGATCTGTTTTACGGATTACTAATTTATCTTAAATCAGTTCTCAGACCCTTCCGGCGGCCTCGTCTTTTTCCAGACAGCAGTGCTTGTATTTCTTCCCCGAACCGCAGGGACAGGGGTCGTTGCGACCGATTTTCTTCCCTTTGATTACGGTAGTCGGTCTTGGCGGGGCATTCTGTGCGGGTCCAACATTCATTCTTCTTGCCTTTGGTCTGAATTTTTCGATCTCTGTATCTTCCTTCTGTGCGAGCTGGACCTTCATAAGTTTTGATAGCATATTCTCTCTTATACGGTCCATCATATCTATGAAAAATGCGTATCCTTCCCGTTTGTATTCGATTTTCGGGTCTTTCTGCCCGTATCCCCTGAGTCCTATACCTTCTCTTAGGTGGTCCATTGTGAGCAGGTGTTCCCTCCACTGGTCGTCAAGGGTCTGGAGGTAGATATACTGCTCCAGTTTTCTCATTATAGCAGGTGTTATTTCCCTTTCCCTTTCTTCATATTTTTGTATAGCCGCGTCATAGAGAAGGTCTTCGTATGATTCTCTCCTGACAGAAGATTGCGAGAGGTCTATCTGAACGCCGAAGACAGAGAAGAATTTGTCCTGCAGACCCTTGATATCCCATTCTTCGATTTTTGCCTTTTCGGGACAGAATGTATCGACGAGGAGACAAATATATTCGTCTATGGCCTTTATCACCAGTTCCCTGATATCTTCTGCGCCGAGGACGGACCTCCTGAGATTGTATATGGTCTTTCTCTGCTGATTCATAACATCATCGTATTCCAGAAGATGCTTTCTTATTTCGAAGTTATGTGCCTCCACCTTCTTCTGTGCATTCTCAATGGCCCTTGAAAGCCACTTGTGTTCTATATGCTGTCCGTCTTCCATACCAAGACGTGCCATAGCGCCCTTAATGGAATCTCCGCCAAACATCCTCATCAGGTCATCTTCGAGACTTACAAAGAATCTGGAGGAGCCGGGGTCTCCCTGTCGTCCTGAACGGCCCCTGAGCTGGTTGTCGATTCTGCGGCTTTCGTGTCTCTCCGTTCCGATTATGTGCAGGCCTCCGGCTTCGATAACTTTCAGTTTCTCCTCGGCGCATATCTTTTTGTATTCCTCTAAAACTCTTCTGAATTCTTCCGGCTCCTGTGTCTCGTCGACCTCCTGTCTTGCAAGCATTTCAGGGTTACCGCCCAGAAGAATATCTGTTCCTCTGCCTGCCATATTTGTTGCTATCGTCACAGCCTTATATCTTCCTGCCTGAGCGACAATAAATGCCTCTTTTTCGTGGTGTTTTGCATTAAGGACATTATGAGGGATACCTCTCTTTTTGAGCATCTCCGAAAGTTTTTCTGATTTTTCGATTGAAATTGTACCCACAAGGACAGGCTGACCCCTCTCATAACATTCGATAATCTCTTCGATTACGGCATCGAATTTGCTCTTTTCATTAGCAAAGATTGCGTCCTGATAGTCCTTCCTTATCATAGGCTTGTTTGTGGGGATGACATTCACGCTCAGATTATAAATCTTTTTGAACTCTTCGGCTTCTGTATCCGCTGTGCCTGTCATTCCTGCCAGTTTTTTATAGAGTCTGAAATAGTTCTGATAGGTAATTGTTGCAAGTGTCTGGTTCTCGGCCTGAATCGATACTCCCTCCTTTGCTTCTATAGCCTGATGCAGTCCGTCACTCCATCTCCTCCCTTCCATGATTCTGCCGGTGAAGTCGTCAACTATCATTACCTCGCCGTCCTTTACAATATAATCCTTCTCCTTCTCGAAGCACATATGTGCCCTGAGTGCCTGCTGAAGGGCGTGCAGAAGCTCTATATTTGAAGGGTCATAGAGATTATCGACGCCAAGGAGTTTTTCCGCCTTTTCTATACCTGCCTCGTTCAGAATTACATTTTTGGATTTTTCATCGACCCAGAAGTCTCCCAGCATCCTCTCCTTCTCATCATCAGACGGTGCCCTTTTGAGATACTTTACAATCGAATTGGTACGGTAGTATATTTCCGTAGATTCCTCGGAGGGACCTGATATTATAAGCGGTGTCCTTGCCTCATCGATAAGAATACAGTCTACCTCGTCGACTATTGCATAGTAGTGCTCACGCTGGACATAATCATCCAGTGAAAATTTCATATTGTCCCTCAGATAATCGAATCCTATCTCTGAATTGTGCCCGTAGGTAATATCACAGTTGTAGGCTGCTTTTCTCTCTGTATCAGACATCTGGGGAACGACTGTGCCGACAGTCAGTCCCAGAAAACGGTATATCTTCCCCATCCATTCCGTATCTCTCTTGGCAAGGTATTCATTTACAGTAACTATGTGAACACCTTTGCCGCATAACGCGTTCAGGTATGCGGGAAGGGTAGCAACGAGCGTCTTTCCTTCACCGGTCTTCATCTCTGCAATTTTGCCTTCGTGCAGTGCAACTCCGCCGATAAGCTGAACATCGAAGTGTCTCATACCAAGGGTTCTTACAGAGGCCTCTCTTACAAGGGCAAACGCCTCGGGGAGTATCTGGCTGAGAAGCTCCTGTTCAAATCTGAATTCGGAGAGCGAATCAGCCTTGTTGCCCTTAAATTTTTCCTTTCTTGCATTATCGATGAATTCCCTGAATTTTATTGTCCTGAGCCTCATCTCGTCATCGGATAATTTCTTTATTTCAGGCTCTAAGGAGTTGATTTTTGAAATAATAGGGGAAATTCTCTTCAGCTCTCTGTCGTGATATGTTCCGAACAGGGCTTTCAGTATTTTATCTATCATTGCTTTTCCCTTTTGATATCAATGTTTGTTTATCCGGTTAATAAGTGCCTTTTGCAGTTTTTCGGCCTTATTCATCTCTCTTTTTTTAATAACAAGGTAGAGTATCTCGGAGATGTCCATAATGTCATTTTCTGTATAACCGAGAGTAGTAATGGCAGATGTGCCGATTCTCAGTCCGTCAGGGGTCCTGCCGTCTCTCCCCGGAACCGGTAATGCATTTGAGGTAATATTTATTGATTCAAGATCCTTTTCGATTGAAGATGCATTCAGTCCGAGAGGCCTTAAATCAATAATTATCAGATGATTCGAACTCCCTCCGGTATATAGTCTGAATCCGCGTTCTTTCAAAAACTGACAGAGAAGTTGTGTATTTGTTATGACCTGTTTCTGATATTTTACAAAACTTTTATCAAGTGCCTCTGCAAGCGCAACAGCCTTTGCTGCAACGAGATTTAAGAGCGGTCCTCCCTGAACACCCGGATAGACTGCCTCTGATACAGCATTTTTATATCTTTTTTTGTACATTATCAGACCGCCGCGGGGACCTCTCAGGGTCTTGTGGGTTGTGGATGTAATTATATCGGCATATTTTGCCGGTGAGTTGTGTAGTCCGGCTGCTATAAATCCGGCAGGATGAGCGATGTCGGCGAGAAAGAGCGAACCTGTTTCCCTTGCAATATCCGAGAAGGATTTGTAGTCGATCTTTTGGGGATAAAAACTTGAACCGGCAATTATAAGGTCAGGTTTTATTCTTCTGGCCTCTTTTCGTATGAGTTCGTAATCGAGCAGACCGTCCCTGTTAACCCTGTAGAAGAATGTTTTATAGATTTCGCCGCTGATATGCTGAGTGGTTGCGTGTGTGGAGTGTCCGCCGTCGAACGGATGCATTGCAAGAATCCTGTCACCTTTTTTGAGAATCGCTCTGAATGCAATCAGATTTGCAATAGAACCGGAGTAGGGCTGGAGATTCGCTCCTTCTGTTTTGAAGAGTCTTTTTGCAAGAATCTCGCCGTACTCTTCGAGGTTGTCTGCAATAATACAGCCGGGATAATGTCTCTTTTTCGGTACACCCTCGGCGTATTTATTGATAATATCGGACGACAGGGCTTCTTTGACATCCCTGCTGATATAGTTTTCTGACGCAATAAGGCAGATTGTATTCTTCTGCCTCTTTTCTTCCTGTCTCAGAAATTCTTTTATGACTGGGATTTCTCGGCTTCGCATATAAGGTCGAGCCTCTTCTGGTGTCTTCCACCTTCAAATTCTGTCTCAAGAAATCTTCTGACTATAGATAGTGCCAGATCAATACCGATGACCCTTGCTCCGAGTGCGAGCACATTTGCGTTATTGTGTCTGCGGCTCATCTCTGCTGTATACTCATTATGGCAGAGTGCACATCTGATACCTTTGTATTTGTTGGCTGCAATTGACATACCTATACCTGACCCGCAAATAAGGATTCCGAATGTATCTTTGCTATCTGATATGTCTTTTGCAACGAGACCTGCATATACCGGATAATCCACTGAATTTTCGTCAAAACAGCCCCTGTCTGTTACCTTGTATCCCGAGGATTGAAGCATTTCCTTTATTCTCTCCTTATAAAGGAATCCCGCGTGGTCAGAACCTATATAAATTATTTTTTGCATTTACCCTTTGTATCTCTCCCTGATATAGTTTATGGCATCCTGAAAGGTGGCAATCTTTTCCATATCCTCATCAGGGATTTCAATGCGGAATTTATCTTCAATGGCCATAATAATCCGGACTATTTCAAGGGAATCAGCTCCCAGATCTTCCACAAAATGGGTGTTCATTCTGATATCTTCAATTTTTGCCCCTGTCTTTTCAGAGATTATTTCTTTGAGTGTTGTTTCTATATTGAGCATTTGACCCTCCGTATCGGGATAGACAAGAAAAATTTCTATTCCTTTATAATTTCTCCGGTTTTATCGTCACATTTGCCGTCAAGTATATCATCTGCCAGTGAATTATCTCTGCTGCACTTGTCGAAGTCAAATCCGCAGGCAGGATTTTCCCCGTTGGGGCATACAGTGTAAAAGGTGTTGCATTTCATCTTTGCCTGGTCGGTTGAATTGCCGTATTTTGTACAGAACTTTTCAAGGCAGTCTTTCACCTTATCTGCCGCATCCCTGCACGGATCCGAACAGGCAAAAAAGGATGCAACAGCCAGTATAAAGATACTTAAAAAGAATAGTTTTTTCATTTTCAAGATTACCCTCCTTAAAGTTTTATTCCTCTTCCTTCTCGATAATCTGTCTGCCCTTGTAGTATCCGCAACCCGGACAAATGTGATGCGGGAGCATTGGTTCCATACAGTTCGGGCAGGTTATTACGTTTACTGAAGACAGTTTCCACTGCGACCTTCTCATGTCTCTCTTTGATTTGGATTTTCTCCTCTTTGGTACTGCCACGGCAAAACTCCTTTCTTAAAACAGATTAATTTTAATATTACTGAAAATTCTGTTTTCCTTTTTGCAGGTGCATTCCCCTCTGTTGAGGTTTCCGCCGCAGATATGACAGAGTCCCCTGCAGGACTCACTGCAGAGCGGGGAGTAGGGGATTGCAAGGATTAGACTCTCTCTTAGGAGATAGTCAACATCGATACGGTTGCCCTTGTAGTATTCGACGTCCAGTTCATCGCTCTCCAGTTCGACCTCTTCGTCCTCAGCATATTTTTTCTGCTGGCTTGAAG
Organism: Bdellovibrio sp.; assembly: GCA_020725805.1. Classification (GTDB taxonomy): domain Bacteria; phylum Myxococcota; class SpSt-1050; order SpSt-1050; family SpSt-1050; genus SpSt-1050. Next base: position 19,200 of record DYEF01000086.1, on the reverse strand, counting down.
GTATAAACATAATGGTTATGTCTGTATCAATGGGTATCAGTGCATCCTCAAGGCATCTGCTGCAGACACCTATTATATTCCCTTTTAGTTCTGCCTGCATTAGTATATTTGTATTTCTTCTTGTAAAATGTGCCCTCGAAATGATATCGCCGTAATTTCTGTAACCATCATAGTCCGACAGCCACTGGTCAATGGTAGCAGGCGGGAATATCTCTTCCTTATCTATCCGCGCTGTCGAAAAATCTTCAAGTCTTATCTCCACGGTATCTCCCGTATATTAAGGGTGTCATCTATATACCAATAAAATACAAATTTCAACTATTTTGTTAGGCTGACAATTCAAAGCACGGGTCTGTGATATTTCTGATTTTGGACTTTGATTTAACCCGGGGCATAGGTGACGGGAATAAATATACACATTCTTACATCATTATTTCTGAATAATCCGAACAAATCAGACGATTAATGCTTGACAAGGGTAACCGTTGTATGGATAATAGGTATTTGGATGGATGTCCAACTTAAATGAGTAGAAGGATTATAGCACCTCTCAGAAGAGAACAGATACTGAACGGCTTATATAAGAGTATTGTCAGCAAAGGCTTTCTGAAGACTTCGATAACCGATATCTCGAAAAAGAGCAGGGTGGCAAGGGGGATAATACATTACTATTTCGAAAATAAGGACGAGATGCTCTCCGAACTGATGAAACAACTGAGCCAGAATTATGTAAACGGGCTCAGAAAATATATCGGCAAGTTTGATACTCCTCTTGATAAACTAAATGCCTTTGTAAATTATCACTTACTGAGGGACGAAGAGGATTTATACGGGCTGATGGCTGTGTGGATTGAATACTGGGGGCAGAGCATCAGGAACAAGACCGTAAACCGTATTATTTTTGAGCTTCAGGACGAGATACGGAAAATTCTCAACAGTATAATGAGGGAAGGAATCGAGAATGGTGATTTTATAGATGGTAACAGTGAGGCGGTATCAGCTATTTTTCTGGGTGTAATAGAGGGAACAATGCTTCAGTGGAGAGTCAGGAGAGATTCGGTAAATCTCAGGGATCTGTATAACGAACTGAAAAAAATAATTTTATTATTTCAGAAGAAAAATATTTTACAAGGAGTAAATTATGGAGAAAAGATGTGAACTTAAAGACCCGTCAGTACTCGAGAATTTCGAAATCGACCTTATTGAAGGTAAACTTGTGGCCAGAAAGACGGGAGAAATGCCTGAAGAGGCGTTTGCATATGTTGTGAAGACTGCAGACCGATTCAACAAATTCAAGGTGGCAGGTTATTATAAAGGTGCAAGGTCTGTATCTTTCTTTGCCCCGCCGCTTCCCTCAAAGGCCGGAAAAAGGGAGCTTGTCTACAGACTGAGAAGGGTCTATCTGAGAGAGAGAATACCTGCCGCAGCCACCCTTGGACTCACCTATGCCTGCCAGCTGGACTGCTATCACTGTTCGGCGCAGCTCTCCAAGAATCCTGATAAGCACTGGCTTACAACTGACCAGTGGAAGAAGATTATCTATGATACCGTGGAGATGGGATGCACAAATATTATCTATACTGGCGGCGAACCGCTCGTAAGAAAGGATATCTTTGAACTCGTTGAATTTGTAGATAAAGACAAGGCTACAGTACTTATGTTTTCAAACGGCGAACTTCACAGCGAAGAGAATCTCAAAAGACTGAAGGATGCAGGTATATACGCCATATTTATCAGTCTCGATTCACCTTATGAAGAGGAGCACGATTACCTGAGAAAGAGGCCGGGCCTTTATAAGAAGGTAATGAAATCGGTAGAGACCTGTAAGAAACTGGATATTATGGTAGGCTTCTCCTCTTATATTACTCACGAAAGATATCAGAAGGGTGAGCTGAAAGATCTTATGGAACTTGGAAAGAATACCGGTGTATGCGAGATTGTTCTCTTTGATGCCGTTCCGACCGGTGCATTTATGCGCAAGACCGATATACTCCTGACAGCAGAGGATAAGGAAGGGATAATGAGAGATACTCTTGATTACTTCAAGAAACCGGGATATCCCACACTGACGGCACAGGCTTATGTAAACTCCCCGATCTCGATGGGCTGTTTTGCTGCCTATAATCAGTATTATATGACGGCTTACGGTGAGATGACCCCCTGTGATTTTACTCCAATTTCGTTTGGCAATGCGGTCGAGGAGGGGACAAGGACAGTCTGGGAGAGAATGACCAATCACCCGGCATATAAGAAGAGACATCAGATGTGCCGTATGCAGACGCCTGAATTCAGACAGAAATATATTGACAGAATACCTGATGGCTCAATACTGCCATATCCGATAAAACTTCTGGATGAATCCGAGATGCCGGCCGTGGGATGTAAATAAGACTTTTTTAGCAGAAGGTATGCGGTTTTTTAATTAGTAGAACTTTAGGGATTTGTTTCCGGATATAATAGTGGCGGATAAGATTCTCAGAATTTCTGTTGACTTTTATCTCTGGTGTTTTAATAATGTATTCAAGTACAATGCTTTTCCGGTATTCTTCCGGGGTATTTATCGGAGGTCTTTAATGAAGAAAATCATTTATATTATCCTGATACTCTCTGTGACCGGCTGTATTTCACGTTCAAAAATCGGAATGGAGAATGAAAGATGTTTTGATGACCAGTCCTGTCTTAACGGCCTTGTATGCAATGAAGAATTTATATGCGTAAAGAGAGATAATCTGCCGGATGTGATTTCTGATGTAGTTGTAAAGGATATTTCTACGGACTCATCAGATGCAATATCTGAGTACTGTAAAGGGGATAATGATTGTTCAAATCCTGAGAGAACCTATTGTGATACAGAGAGGAATATATGTGTGCAGTGCAGAAATTCGGGTGATTGTCCTTCGAACTTAATGTGTATTAATAATATTTGTGTACAGGATATGAACGACGGTGGTACGGATACAGGCGGATATTGTGTAATCGATTTAGATTGCAAAGATTCGGGAAGACCTCATTGTGATACAGAGAGAAATATCTGTGTTGCCTGCAGAAATACGGATGATTGTACTTCACCACATATTTGTGTAAATAATATATGTGTTGAGGAAACAGAAGATGCGGGCACAGATGTCAGTTATGATGCAGGAATTGATGCAGGGGGTTGCGGAAGCGGATGCGGGGCAAATGCAGAATGTATCAGCGGTTTGTGCGTGTGTAACAGCCCTTACCTCAATTGTAACGGTGACTGGGCTGACGGGTGTGAAGTAGATGGTAATAACGATATAAACAATTGCGGCGGTTGCGATGCTATCAAAAATATGAAGTGTATTAATAATGCAAATTGTGTCTCGGGGAAGTACTCTTATGAATGTAGTTCTTATTGTATTGATGAGGATAAAGCAGCATGGAATGGCTGTGAAAAATGGAATTACTTTCCGAGGAAGTATTCAGGTATGAATAAAATAATCAAACTGATACCCAGTCCGGACGGATATGTTTTTATTGCTGCAAATGGTAATTATGAAAATATTTTCGGAGAGATGAACAGATTCGGTGAAATATTATATGCTTACAATGTTACTTCGGAACTTTCCGATACAGGTAATAGTGAGAATATATATCTTTCCGATGTTATTATTCTTGATAATAATAATATTTTTATTGCAGGATATTCGGATGAGAGGGTCTTTATTTTTGCAACAGAGAGAAAACCGAATAACAGTCAGTTATCAACGATATACTTTAATTGTGGTACCTGTAAGACACTCAATTTGATTAATATCGAAGGTTATTTATATGTTGCTGTGGATAAGAATGACAAGTTGATAATCAGGGTCAGCAGCACTTTTGGTGAATCAATGGCAAAGAAGATCTCCGCAGCCTATTATTTTGCCGGAGGTATTGTAATGAATGCAATCGGTGAACTGGGAATTTATGCAATAACAAAAGAAGTTGATACAGAATTTTTGAGTTATTTTACAATATCTCCAAACCTCAGCCAGATTAATTCCTCAAGAAGAATCCTCTTGCGCGATGACAAAATGAATGACCTGAAGTCAAACCTGATAAGAAGTATATATAAGCTGAACAATAAAAACACATTTATTTCAATAGTTACTCACGATTATTTTAGTAGTAATGGATATTTGTTTGCAGAGATGCAGGAGGATATGAGTATAAATAATAGTCATTTTATAAAAGCAACAGATGTGTTTAGTGCATATGTTCTGGAAGATATAAATGGTAATATATTTACATCCTACTATCAGGATGATATACAAAAGAGCAAATTACTGAAATATAACTATGCTAAGAATATTGTAAATATATGGCGGTTTAATTTTTCTAATATTGTTTCCAATATATTGCAGGATAATATTTTTGGTTCACCCTCGATTATTATTTCTACTGATGTGGGAGATATGTTTGTAATGGATATATCTAATAACCCGGTTGCTTTCGGGGGATGTACAGATTTTTATCTTACGGAAGATAGTAACGCCGCTTTTACTGTCTTTAATTTCTCGAAATCGGCTGAAAATGATACCGGTATTCTGTTAGGTAGTGAAACAATAGGCGGTGTATATGACAACACCACATACAGGATTAATAATATTACAAAAAATATTTCTTCTGTAGCAAACTGCAAGCAATAAGATTCATATTTCGAGTACTATCTTCATATCCGAGCAGGGAATAAATTCTCTTATCCTTTCGGTATTCATATGAGTATAAATCAGTCTGTACAGACCCGGTTCGAGGTTTTTAAGTACTCTTTTGTCTTCACCGAAGAGTATTGCCCCGTAACCCGGTTTCAGGCTATAGAGTCTTTCGAGCGAAAACTTTACGGGGATATTTGTGGGTTTTGTGAGCCTTGCGGATATCTCTATGGTGAATTCGGGTTTGGGTGAAATACCGCAGGGGAGTGACTCTGTAAACTCTTTTGGTGCAATGACAACCGGATATCTGTTTGTTGCAATCGTCTCGCCGTTCTGATTCTTTAGTTCGAGTTCGAGTATAAAGTGAGAGGGTCCGGACATATTGTCAGATGTAATCTGCAGTTCGGTAATCTTGCTGACAGAATCAGAGGGCAGGTTAATGTCAAATTCGTAGGTATTGAGAACCTCCTTACCTTCATCTGCAGGATGTAATGCTAGGAGAATATCCCTGTGTTCATACTGCATAAACTGTGTCTTTATTCCTTCCTCAAAACCTTCAGGGTCAGACCTGACTATAAAAGTATTACCGGTTCTTCTGATTCTTGCAGTAAGTCTGAGGTTGTTATGTCCTTTGTGCTCATCGTTGACAATGTAGAGGGGGATGCTGACTGATGATTCGTTGAATATACCGCTTCTGACAATTGCAATTGCCTGAACGGGTTTGTTATATTCGCACAGCTGCTGATATGCAATTGTAGGTTCCCGGTTGTCGGATAATGTCGCCCAGGTAATGCCTTCCCAGTAGTTATTGAACATAAAGTAGAAAAGAACGCCTGTGGGATTGTATTTGTGTATTCTGAAATATTCAATGTGTGATTTTAGTACAAATGCCTGATACAGCTGTGAGGCAAAGACCCAGTCCAGATATCTTTCATAGCGGGAGGTCTTTCCGATTCTTGCAGAGAGAAGAGGAAGCTGACAGTCATGGAAGGTCAGTTTATGATAAGCCTCTTCGTTTTTAGGGGGCCAGAAAAGGTCTTCGTATTTTTTGTAGATGTTCTTCTCCGAAGAGAACTGGGCGGCCTGAGCACCAAACTCGATCGGCATTACCTCAGCCTTCTTTTCATACAGGTCCAGAATTGTGCCGTTGTACCAGCCGTAATAATTGGTTGAGTTTGTATACTCGTTTCCGCTGATGTGAAAGGGGACGGACGGGCTGTATTTTTCAATAGCCTTTTTAATCTCTTCATCCAGAATCCTGTTGCCGCTCCTGTCTATCATAAACGGGGGTTTTTCGTCTTCTGCGAATACCTTTTCGGGGACGACAGTCTCACCGGCATCAAAATTGCCGAAGGTAAAGAATGGTTCATCGTGCATCGACCACCAGACTATTGACGGGTGGTTTTGGTATTTTATCAGAGCCTCTGTTACCATTCGCTTTATCACTTCAACGTTCGAGGTCAGGGATGAATCTCCGCATTCCCTTTTAAAATTTGCAATATTGTATTCCCAGACGAGGGTAAACTCCTGAAATACCATGATTCCTGCCTCATCCATCATTTTGTAGAAAATTTCAGGAAGCAGATGGTCGAGCACTATGACGGCATCCAGACCGGCCTTTTTCAGGAGGCTGATGTCCCTCTGGATAGTATACTGATTTATTTTCGAGAAGTAGATGGATGGGATAATATTCGTCCCGCGGACAAATATCCGTTTTCCGTTGATGTAGAATTCGGCTTTCTCATCGGATTTTATGAGTTTTGTCTCTCTGAATCCGAAGGTATGCTCAAAGCAGTCATAGTATTTCCGCATTTTGACTATTCTCTTTTCCTTCTCCTTCTTCTTCGAACGTTTGGATTTGGAGGGTTTTTCCACTTCTATTTCGAAGTCCCTGACTATGGTGTCTGCAATGGAGATTCTTATATCATAGAGTTCGGGATTCCCGAGTTCGGGGTGTGAATATGGCCACCAGAGGGAAGGATTCTCAATAACTTTTTCTATGACAAATCTCGTAAATCCTCTTCCGAGTGATACCCTGTGCCTCATATTTATTGTATGTGAATTGCTGCGTCCCTTTATTTCAGTCGTAATGTAAAAATTCCCTTCCCTGTCAGTATAGTTACCGATGTCGAGTGTAAGTCTGAGCTTTGCAGAATTTTCGTTTATGTCGAGTGTGTCAATTCTGACATTTTCAAACCTGATATTGTTTGTCCCTATGATTTCAACGGTATCGACAATACCACCTGTCCCGATAGTCTGTGCAGTTTTGTCGTCGAGCATTATTGAGCCGGGTCTTGTGTCGTGGTAATTCAGAATCCCCTTGACCCATATTTTTTCTGCAAGATTTGTGGCGTTCTCTTCTGATGCGGTCCTGATACCGTTGTCGTAGGGATTCTTTACTTCCAGAAGAATGACATTCTCACCTTCTTTTATAATATTCGTTATATCGAACTGGAACGGATTGAAATAACCTTCGTGACTCCCCAGAAATTTCTCGTTGAACCAGACTCTGGCAAAATAATCGACCCCGTTGAATCTGAGATAGAATCTTTCGTGTTTTCTCAGAAATTCCCCGTCGATTTTAACTCTCTTCCTGAAGAAGACCCAGCCGTAGTAATCATTGAGTGCGGAATCCTCGAGTGAATAGTTTATCGGTATTTTGGAGCTTCTCCATTCTGTATCGGCATACGTTATCTTTGCCACCTCTTCCTCATTCTTCATCAGTTTTCCTTCAAAATCCGCCTTGTAATACCACGGACTTTCAATCTCTTTTCTGCTTGTAGGCGCTTCGAAACTCTCCTTTGTATACTCAGCTTCGCTGATGGCGTCACTGTTGAAGATATTTGTGGAATTTTTATAAACCGAGTTGGGCATTACATTGAGTTCCTTATCAAGCAGGACCTCGACTGTAGGGGGGTCGATTATTCCGTTACCGGCAATCTCCAGAACTGCCTTTTCTGTAATCGGTGAGAACGAGAAGACAGCAGTTTTGTTGGAGATGACAGGGCTTCCCAGATGGCCATTGCCGCTTTTAATATTGATTGTTATTTCCTGAGGTTTTTCAGGTCCTATGTGATTTCCGCCATTGTCAAAGAATTTTACATAAAAGAGGGTAGATTCACCGGCCTTCAATCTTGCGTTTCTGGGATTTACTTCTACTACAGGCATAAAACCTCCATTAAGGATATAACTTAAACAAGTGCTTCTCTTTAATATAAAAAAATATTAAAAGCAATACAGAATTGAAGCAAAATTTAATTTTGCAATGTAAAAGAGAGCCGCTTCTGTATAACCTGATTAATTCACGGTGCCAGACATAAAGGCAGGAAAAAAGAATTTTCACTAAAATAGTAAGTGCTTATATATTCAATAAAATCATATAGATAAGTAATAATTATTAAGTAATGCTTTAACATTTTATCTCTTGCTTTTTGTCCGTATATCAGCATCTTAACATCTGACTGAAAAATCAATATACAGCATCAGTTGTACAGTTTTATCTGATTGATTCCTGTCTCTTTCTGAAACTATTCGGGATTTTTGGAAATTCGGGTATTAAGATACTCCTTTTCTAACAATTTGGGTTGACGGCCATTAAATTTGTTAATAGAATAATTCTCCGCCAGACGGAGGTTTGAGTATGAAGAATTTATCAGTTGCAAGCATTTTTGCGATTCTGTTGTTATTTATTGCATGTTCGGACGGTGGTGGTTCGGGCGCGGATGATGTGGGTAAAGACGGAGTTATTACTGACATAAATATTGCGGATACCGGAGGGGATGTTATTACTGATACAGGCGGGGCAAGATGGGTGAAGCCCGAAGGTTATGCCGTTGTTACATTCTATGTAGATGATTCCGAGAATAAGACCTATAAGGACGGACAGATGAAATGGAACGGCTCATTTGTATGGGACGAAAAGAGCAATATTGCAGTCTTCGCTTCCTCCTGGCTCCCGACCGATGGCCCCTTTCCGCCGCTGTTTGATGACGGACCGATTTCAAAGGGCGGACACGAGATGGAGGGTGCAACTGCCGGAGACCATATCTTCTCGACCGAGATTTATATAAAACCGGATTCTGCAAATGATATTACTTTCGAATATGGTCTTATAAACGAATGGAACAACTGGATTTGGGAGGGTCCAAACGGTCAGTTCGTGATTGAAAAGGGTTTTACAGGCAAAAAGGATGCTCAGGGGATAAAATTCCATAAATTCGGTGATGTGGATGCAAAAATAGTTATTGATATGAATAATATTCATCAGGATTTCAAAGGCGGGGCAAAGATTGAAAATATATTTATCAAAGGGTCGATGAATTCCTGGACACCGGTTCAGATTCTTGACGACGGTCAGAACGGAGACGAAAAGGCCGGAGACGGCGTATATACCTATATTCATTCAAAACATCTGGGTGACCACGACGGGCTTCTGTACATAGACCAGCATGTCCAGTTTGTCTTTGTCTTCAATAGTGAGGATGGTGTGGAATATAAGGTAAACGGGGATGCCGCAACCGAGGGCGTAAAGGCATATTCGGATTACAATAAACGCGGAGAATTCCTTGAAGAGGAGATATCTCTGGAACTGGAGTCGAGGGGAAAGTCCAAAAATACGACTATTATCGTAGGCAGAGGCAAAGGTGAGACTGCCGCTCCTGTTATAACTTTTATAGAGCCGGACAGAGGGCCTGTAAGCGGTGGAACGAAGGTGTCTGTAAGAGGAAAGAATTTCAAACAGGGGGCAAAGGTCTATTTCGGGGCAAAGGTCGCCGACAATATTCAGTTTCTGAGTTCATCGGAACTCGGGGTACAGAGCCCGTCGGGTAACAAAGGGAGCGTGGATGTGAAGGTAGTAAATCCTGACAATAAGGAGGCTGTATTCAGTAACGGATTTACCTATGAGGAGATACCGGCACCCAAGATACTTTCGGTTGAACCGGATAAAGGTGTTACAGACGGCGGGACTGATGTAACGATAAACGGAAAGGATTTTGTCAGCGGGGCAAAGGTATTTATAGGGGACGAATGCCAGAATGTAGCATTTGTCAGCTCTTCGAAACTTACCTGCAGGACCGCTCCTCACAAAAAAGGTGTGGTAGATGTAATAGTCAGAAATCCTGATGGTCAGACGGATAACCTTTCTGGTGGTTTTACGTATTATGAGGCAAATCCGAAGGTTGACTGGTGCAATATCCAGTGGCCATACGAGATGACAGTGATTGTCAATAATGAGTCAGATGCCGTATACTCTCAGGTCTACGAAGAGGGTCTGACGGAAGGAATCGGGCAGGGCAGTGGTATTAAAGCGCAGCTTGGCTACGGGGCACTGAACGATGATGTGGAAATCTGGAAATGGAAAGACGCTGTTTTCAATGTTGATGCCGGCAATAACGATGAATATATGGCGAAGATAACGCCGGACAAGACAGGGAATTTCATCTACGCATTCAGATATAGTCTGGACGATGGCAAGAGCTGGGTCTATTGTGATAAGGATGGTTCGGATAACGGATTTTCCAAAGACCAGGCAGGTCTGCTCAAAGTTGTCGATGCGGCTCAGAATCCTCCCAAAATAAACTCAGTCAATCCGGTGAAGGGGAGCACTTACGGAGGAGACCCGGTGGAGGTTAACGGAGAGAATTTTGTCTATGGCATTAAGGTATTTTTCGGTTCAAAGGAGGCATCACACGTCATTGTTCAGAATTCTGCGGTAGTCGTATGCAAGACCCCGTCTCATCCTGCCGGCAAGGTCGATGTAAAGGTCGTAAATCCCGACGGGCAGTCAGCAACACTTGCACAGGCATTCGAGTTTGAATCGCCGGCGGCTCTCCCAGAGTGGGGTAATCTGCAATGGCCGTATACTATACGGGTATCAGAGAATACAGAGACCGAATTTATTTACGGACAGGTCTATCATACGGGGATTACAGATAATGCCGGTCATGGTGCAGGAATCTATGCACAGCTTGGTTACGGGCCGAGAGGGACTTATCCTCAGGATTCATCGTGGAAATGGACAGATGCGGTTTATAACGGCGATGCAGGAAACAATGACGAATATAAGGCAAAACTGGTTATTAGCTCTGCAGGTCATTATTCATATACTTTCAGATACTCCTTTGATGGTACCAACTGGCTTTATGCCGATGCAGACGGAAGCGACAACGGGATATCTCCTGATAAATTAGGCAGGATTGCTGTCGGTGATGTGGTTGACTGGTGCAATATTCAGTGGCCCGAGAATTATTCGGCACAGGTAAATGAACTCAGGGATATATATTCTCAGGTTTATCTGGGCGGTATTACCGACGGAGCCGGTCAGGGTTCGGATATTACAGTCGAATTGTTATATACTGATTCGTATCCTGTCAACCCTGCAACAGGGACTGTAATACCCTCGTCATTTAATATAGACAAAGGCAATAATGACGAATATAAAGCTGCTCTTAAATTCACGAAGGCCGGTAGTTATTATTACTATTTCAGGGCAAAGTATAAGAACGGTCCTTGGATTTACTGTGACCTGAACGGTACTGATGACGGATTCTCTTATGAAAGAACCGGGGCGGCCGAAATCCAGTAAACTATGGCAAATATCGGGTATATTCAGGTAACAAGAAGGTGTAACCAGAAGTGCAGATTCTGTTCCAATCCCGAGATAGAGAAGGACCTCTCGTTCGATAGGGCAAAAGAACAGATCGATGAATTTGCCAGATTGAAATACAGAGGTATCATCCTGACCGGCGGAGAACCTACGCTCCTCGACGAACTAGACAGGATTGTCGAATATGGTATCGGAAAGGGGCTGGAGGTCAGGGTTATCACGAATGGTCAGAGGCTCTCGGACAAAAAACTATTCAGAAGGCTCTATGATTCGGGCCTGAGGTCGGTTCATTTTTCGGTCCATACTGTAAGGAACAGACTTCAGGGATTTCTGACAGGCAAAAAGGATTCCCTAAGACACCTCTTTGCCTCGATACAGAATGCCGGCAGACTGAATATGATGACGATGATAAACATTGTCATAAACAAGTATAATTCTGACCACCTTGATGAGATTGTGATAACACTTACAGAAAAATTTCCGTTCATCAGACATTTCATATTCAACAATATAGACCCGACAATGAACAGGGTGAGCGAGAATCCCGATACTGTTGCAAAACTCACTGATTTCGAGATGAGCCTTAATAATGCACTGAAGTATTTGCAAAAGTCCGGCTACTCTTTCAGGGTCGAGAGGGTACCACTCTGTTATATGGCGGAGTTTGCCGAATATTCGACAGAGACAAGGAAGATTATCAAAGGCGAAGAGAGAATCGTCAATTTTCTGGACGACAAGGGGAAGATCGTTCAGGAGAGATTCTATCACGGCAAGACAGATGTCTGTAAGGTCTGCACATATAATTCGATCTGTGCAGGTCTCTATGAGATGGATACATATTACAGTTCGAAGGAATTATATCCGCTCTTTCTCGACCCCGCTTTCGTGATAAGGAGGGTTTTGCAATCGGACTGATTTATAACATAATAGCACCTGCCGGACTGCTTGTCGCCCTCTTTTTACTCTACGAAGATATCCTATACAAAAAAATAAGGAACGAAGTCATCTTTACAGGCCTTATTCTCGTTATAATTTTTACATCTGTTGCCGCTGTATTCGGAGCGAGTTTTATTCCGGTTCAGGTCTTTTTTCTGAGATTTCTCATCTCGGGTGTAATCGGAACAGGTCTATGGTATATAGGCGGCTGGTCAGCCGGTGACGCAAAACTCTTCTGGCTTCTCTCTCTCTTCTTCCACATCGAGGGAGAGAGTGTGATCAGCATCTTCAATGAGACATTCGTTTTTCTGATAAACATATTTGTACCGGTTATTCCTGTCTTACTTATCTCACTCATATATGATTCAGTAAGAAGGGTTAATTTCAGAAAGACAGGTATAATAAGTACAGCCCGGGGTCTGCTGAAGAATATCACCGCGGCGCTGATTATGATGCTCGTTTCAAGGGTTATTTACCTGAATTTCTTCTCTCATCTCCCTCAGGGCAGATTCAATCTTCTCTCTATGCTTCTGGTCTTTTTTGTAATGTCTTCGGCATCCAGAATATTTACGGGCAGAAAAATGTACATTGCAGGGATACTCGTTGTAATAGTAAATATTATTATGCTCTACATCCAGACCGGAAAAGAGATGCTCGGTCAGATATATTCCGTTGGTCTTCTTGCCTTCATTGTAATACTTTTCCGGATATTCTATGAATCTGTCCTGAAATACCTCGATGTTGAAATCGTAAGGGCTGAAAGACTAAAACCGGGTGATTCACTCTCAAAGGAGTTTATTGCCCAGAACAAACTGGACAAAGGCGAAATGGCGGAGAGACTCGGTGATATGTTTATGGACGGATTGACGAATGAGCAGTTATCTGTCCTCAGGGAGTATATTGAGGAAAATAAGATTGAATATGTGGAGAGACAGCGGACATTCTCTTTCTCCGCCTACATAGTAATCGGGTATGCTTTTACGTACTTTACGGGGTTTGGCAATATTATATTAACTGTCAGGAGGCTTCTTGGCTTCTGAAATCCATCCTGTGATACACGGCCTTAATATCGAAAATTTCGGAATAAATACCGCTCTCTTCAGATTTATCAACGGGAATCACACTCAGTTTTTTGACAACTTTTTCCTTCTGGCAAGATTTCTGGGAAGGGCAGAGGTGGTGGTCATTATTCTTATATTCCTTTTCATCAGAAAGAGAAAAACCGAATTTATATACCTTCTTCTTTCTTCTGTTATTACCGCTCTATTTGTTATCTCTCTCAAGGTTCTTATTGCTGCACCGAGACCGGCCTCATTTCTTGACGATGTTCATCTGCTTCTTCCATATTATAAAATGTCATTCCCGTCCGGAGATTCTGCTGTTGCCTCGCTTATACTCGTATTCTTCTTCAGAAAGGTGAATATAGTATTCAAAGCCCTTCTTCTGGTCTACTGGTTTGTAATCTCTTACGGCAGGATATATATGGGGGTGCATTTCCCGCTCGATGTGATTGCCGGTTTTCTTATTGCCCTGTTTTCGATAATAATTTCGCCTCTTCTGTTTGACAGAATGGCTGAATTGTTTAATTGCATTAAGAATAAAAAATTGGTATAGAAAATATCGGTTATCAGACCCTTTTCAGGAGGTTTTACGGATGAAGAGACTATTTTTTGCATTTGTTATTGTGAATCTGTTAATCCTCGGGAATCTCTTTGCCGATGAGGTTGTACTGGATGATCCGGCAGGGGATGACAACGGTCCGGGGACTTATATCTATCCCACAGACCCTGTCTATAAAAAGGGTTCGTTTGATATCACAAAGCTTGAGATAAAGGAGAAGGGCGAGGATGTGGAGTTCAAACTCACGGTCAATGCAAAGATAGAGGACCCGTGGAATTCCAAGAGCTGGCCTCAGGGCGGAAACGGATTTTCGATTCAGATGGCATTCGTCTTTATCGATACCGACCATAAGGAGGGTTCGGGAGAAGAGGACGGACTGCCCGGACTAAATATAAAGTTCGAAAAGGAGTCTTTTTACGAAAAGGTAGTAATTCTCTCGCCTCAGAGCAAGGCAAGGATTAATGATGAGATAAAGCTCAAGGCAGAGAAATTCAGAGACAAAATCGTGATTCCGAAGAAGACATTCGTTCAGGGCAGAAGTATCGTAGCCGTTGTGGGGAAGAAGGAACTCGGAGGTTTCTCACCGAAGTGGGGATTTCAGGCTGTGATGCAGAGTAACGAAGGTTATCCTGACAAGAAGGACTTTTTAACCCGCAAGGTAAATGAATATGAAGGACCACACAGATTCGGTGGTGGCTCTGACTATGACTGCGACCCGCATATAATTGATATGCTGGTATCTCCTGCAAAAGGCGGAAAGGATGAGACGGATAAACAACACGAAATTCTCAAGAAATTTAAATGTGATCCGGATCCTTCAAAGTGGGAGATTGTCAGAATTCCTATGGTTTACAGATAAAATAAAATCAGGGACAGATTATGAAAAGATTTTCTTTTTTACTTCTTTTGGTTATTTTCTCGACGTCAGCATTTTCGGATACTGCAAATTTCGAACTCTCCGGCAAGATATACAATAAGTGGCTGTACCGGAATAACGATTCACAGGGGGTGCTTACCCTCGGAAATCCTTTCTGGCCCAAGGAGGGGATAAGCGGAGATAACGGAGCGGGCTCAGAGTTCGAACTGAACATAAAAGGGAACGTCTCTCAGTATGTACTGGCGACCGTCAGGCTCGAGAGCAGATTCGGTTCTGTATGGCAGGACTGGTGGGAAAACGGAGATATAAAGTATGACAGACCAAATACCTCCGGAGAATCACTCGGTATGAATCACGCCGAATATATAAAACTGAGAGGGTATAATATCAGACTTGCCCCGCCGATACCTTTTGTTACGGCAGTGAGTGTAGGTTCATCGGATTTTTCGATGTTCAACTCCTATACAATCGGTAAATCCCGTTACATCGACAGGGATAACGGAAAGGGTATTTTCATCGAAGGGGCGAATAAAGGGAGAGATATCGAGTATGTGCTTGGTGTTATTGCACTCCCGAAACTATATGTCGGACCCGGCTGGTCGACCGGAATCGGGGACCCGATTCTCACAAATCCTTTCTATACAAATGACTATGCCTATGCTGCAAAAGCAAAATATAATTTCACTGACAGGCTGAATCTTACAGGGATTGTCAGTTTTGTAAATGACCTCGAGGCAAACCTTCTGGACCCGGATGCAATCGGTGCCAAATACCCTGACTGCAAGGACGAACTCGGAAACCCGATTGAGGGGTGTGAAAAAGACCATTCAGTCTCTATGGATTACAGATACAGAAACCTGAATGCCACACTTGAAATGCAGTATGATATTACGGACAGGATTTCGGTTAATCTGCTTTTCGGATATTCGCTCTCCGCTATCAATACGAAGTATGCAACGAACGGGGTAAAAGAATCTCAGGGGATGTTTCCTATGATATATTCATCTGACCCTGTAAGTGATGCGGTTGAAAAGCTCCTCTTCGAGATAGTCCCGTTTGAGGATATAAACTATCAGTTAAAGCTCGAGCTCTTCAATTTCGGGGAGAACTGGACTGCCACATTCGGGACGCGGAGAGAGGCAGATGTCCTGATTACGGACGGATTTATGGAGGGCGGACAGCTCCCGACGCTGAATCTTGCAAACGAGTTTATTGATTTTGACGAACCGTTCTATGAGTCCTGTATCGGCTGGAGAGGATTAACACTTCTGAACAACCTGAATACAGGAGACTTTACATTCTCTCTCGAATATACGCTTCTGACCTACAATACAAACAGACAGAACCGTGATATTGATAATACATACCCCAATTTTACGTATTCCGAGGGATATACCGATACCGATTTCTATGACTATTCCAACACCCTCGACAGGGGAAGAGATCCGCGTTCAGTCTATAAGAGAAATCAGGACAGACTTACGAATCTCTTCGTCTTTACTACGAAATATATCCCTTCGTATCTGAGCGGACTGACATTATCGCTCAAGGCAAAGTACATAATGGATTCGGACGGCAGGAAGGCCGGGACAAAAGACGATGATTATTCGGGGAATATTCTCACACTTCGCCTTGCTACAGAATATCAGTTTAATGATGAATTCAGGGCAGGTATCGGCTATCAGTATGACAACTGGGACGAGAAGAAACGTTCGAGTGACCCTACAGAGACAATTTATTATGATTATGTGACGGTAAAACACAAACCCTTCATCCTTTTATCGTATGTCTTCGGAGGTGCTTCTATCAGATATTATCTGGAATATATCGATAAAAACCAGAACAGGGGAGAGCAGTCACCGCACGAAAATATATTCAAGGTATTCCGTTCGAAGGCAACTATGGAGGTAGTATGGTGAAGAAGTTTATCATATTAGTTTTGCTTATTCCGGCATTATCAGGTTGCGGGATTGAGAGCCTTTTATTTAGCAATTTATCTAATGTTCCTGATGATCCGGGCTCAGTTGAAAACCGCCTGATTGCAGGTATAAACACACTTTTTAAATCCGGTACGGCCGATCTGATATCTTCGACGGGTGAAAGCATAGCGTTAAAAAGCGGAAACATCGAGTCTGACGGAAAGTTTGTGATAGAGGTGAGTTCGAAAGTAGACCTCAATAATGCCATAATTATGCTTAAAAGCGGTAACAGGGTTCTTCTGGATATCTATCCTCAGCTGAAAAAAGCTACTACGATAGAGGAGAGCAGGAGTGAATCGTTCAGGGTAAAGGTAATCGAAAACCCGGTTGATGAGAAGAGTACTGCATACACGATACTTGCTGCAGAAAAACTCAGAAAGATGGGCTCGTCTCTCTCTGCTGTCTCCTTTTGTGCAGTAAAGAATGCAAAAAGTGATGTATTTTCAAAGTTCGAACAAAATACCGAATCAAACAGATTTTTTACAATGGTCTCAAAGATAATCAGTGCAGGAAGTGAAAATGGCAGTGATATTATGTTTGATGTAGTATCATTTCTTAAAGACCCTGACAAAAGGAGTATTCTGTCAGAGGATTTTCTGAAAAATAATGATGTAAACTATTCGGACGGCGATAATAAGTCAGTCGAACCGTTTGAGAATCAGATGGAGAAGAGTGCACAGGAGTTTGAGTTTGTTGCAAAATATGACGAGACAAGACTTGCCACCGTAATTACTGCGAACATCAACGAGGGTCTTACGGATTCCAACGGCAATACGATAAATCCCTACAAGTGGGCTACAAAAAAAGACGGGGCAAAGATGTTTATTGCCCTTGGAATACACAAGGAATCCCCTGTTCAGGACGAGAAACTGAATCAGGAAGTCTTCAAGAACTGGAAGCCTAATGTCGTCCAGATGTATGATGACGGAACAAACGGAGACGAGATAGCAGGAGATAATATATGGACCATTTCATTCATTCTGCCGAAGGGACTCAGAATAGGTTATAAATTTACATTCGGTCTGTCCGGTGATATCTGGACAGGGACAGAGGAGTGGCCCGGCAATCAGAGACTGCTCGAAATTGCGGATGTAAACGGTGACCATTTCGTAACCAGATATGATTCATTCGGAGATGAGACGACCAATAAGGACAAGGCAAATCAGCTCCTTCCGTCAAAAGGCGGGACAGGAACGGTTAACTGGGAGACCGATGCAGACAAGGATGGTATAAAAGATGCACAGGAGAGGCAGCAGGACTCAAAAGGGAATAAACTGCCTGTCTCTCAGTGGAAATCTCCCTCGAAGGTCTTTCCGGCAACGATTGATGAATGTGAGTAAATATTTCTTATCCTGATATTCATACGTAGAGAGAAGAGTTCAAATTCAAGGGTCTGTACTCCGCTCAGACAGATTATTATTGTCTGACAAAATGCCGCAATCAGGAAAATGGTGAATTTATTCCGGTAGTTCTAATTTTGTATTATCTCTACATATTATTATTATTTGGATTGACAATAGCAAAAAATATGATTAGAAATACCAGACCAACTCTTAAAGGAGGTATGAGATGGCTATCAGAATAGGTATCAACGGTTTTGGAAGAATTGGCAGATGTGTGGCAAGAATTGTTATGGAACACAAGAATGTAGAGCTTGTAGCTGTAAATGATATCACAGACGCAAAGACACTTGCACATCTTCTTAAATATGATTCTGTACATGGTACACTTCCCTATGACGTAAGGGATGATGGTAATTCGATAATTGCCGGTGACAGGAAGATAGAGGTACTTTCCGTGAAAAATCCTGAAGAACTCCCATGGAAAGACAGAAAGGTGGATATCGTCATTGAATCAACCGGTAAATTCCTTTCGAGAGAGGATGCTTCCAAACACATCAAGGCCGGAGCCAAGAAGGTAGTTCTCTCTGCCCCGCCGAAGGATAAGGATATTCCAACATTCGTCTATGGCGTAAACCATACCAAATATGACAAGTCTATGGAAATATTCTCAAATGCAAGCTGTACAACCAACTGTCTTGCACCGGTTGCAAAGGTTCTCAACGATAATTTCAAGATTGTAAAGGGATATATGACAACGATACACTCATATACCAATGACCAGAGGATTCTGGACCTCCCCCATAAGGACCTCAGAAGGGCAAGGGCTGCGGCAATGTCTATGATTCCTACTACAACAGGCGCAGCAAAGGCAGTAGGAATGGTATTGCCAGAACTCAAAGGGAAACTCGACGGTGTTGCTATAAGGGTGCCGACTCCCAATGTATCTTTGGTGGACCTGTCGGTAATAGTTGAGAAGAATACTACGAAGGATGAAGTTAATGCCGCACTCAAAAAGGCAGCTGATGGCGAACTGAAAGGCATATTACATTATTGTGACCTTCCGCTTGTCTCGATAGATTTCAATCACTTCCCCGTTCCCTCCGCCGTGGATGCCCTGAGCACTGCTGTAATGGACGGGAATCTCGTTAAGGTATTCAGCTGGTATGACAACGAATGGGGTTAT
>DYEF01000085.1 GCA_020725805.1 Bdellovibrio sp. | reverse complement strand
TTTTGTTTACATAGTCCTTGCAAACATAAGGAAACAAGAGGCTTAGAGAGACAGATTGCTTTTAGATAGTAGTAAAATCAATAATCCCTGCTCTCATACACTCTAAAAATACCAAAATTTTGGGGTATATTCAGAAAATATCTCCAAAAGGTGATTTTAATACCGGTCAGGATTGTGAGGAAAGATTTCTTTACTTAAGAAGTTCGGGTTCGAAAATCAGAATATATGCAGCAATATATTTCTCGTCGGCAATACCTGTACCTTCTGCATATCCTACGGTCCTGTAAGATGAATCCTGAATTGTGCCACCCGCTTTGATATAGCCGAGGGTCCTGTAGGACGAATCGAGGATTGTATTGTTCTTGTAGTACCCGATGGTGCGGTAAGATGAGTCTTTGATTGTGCCGTCTGTATAACAATATCCTTTGGTTCTGTAAGATGAGTCCTGATATGTCCCGTCTTTTTTGATATAACCTTTGGTTTTATATGAGGAATCCCTTATCGTCCCGTCTTTCTCGATATAGGTGTGAGTTGCATAGTTGCTGAGTTTTATGGTGATTCTGCCCGAAAAGACGTCTTTGGCCAGAAGGGCGGAATCTGATATCAGAATTAAGACGATAAATATATTGATTAATCTCTTCATATAGTTATTGTCTTATATAACACTAATTATGTCAATTTTTAAAGATTTGCGATTATGAATCTGACTGTCAGCGGGTTTAAGTTATATCTTTGATTTCAGTCTTGCTATGATTTTGTCTTTGGTAGTATTATAACGTGACTCTTTTTCGTATTCGCTGATTATGTTTTTTATGTCCTCAAAGATTCTCTTTTCGATCTCGTCTATCTTTGACCGGACTACGGTGTTCTTCTTTGCCTTTGGTTCGAGTTCGATATCCATATAATCCCCTTCTGTCCTTTTCTCTGTTCTGGTACTTCTGGTTCTTCTCCTGTTCATCTGCTTCCTTCCTGATGGAAAACACTTTCGTAGTATATGCCATTACAGGATTAAGTCAAAAAATCGGCAAAACACGGGACGCCGGATTTATAAAATTCCTGTTACAATCAGTCTGGTTCTGCCTGTGTTTATTCTGAATTTTTACTTTGCAGGGAGTTTTCCGGTTTTTCAGCGGTTCTTCTTCCTGAGCGAAGTAATGATTTTGTTTTTGGCGAGGTTGTCGATATTGCGGTTTTCGTACTCGTTTATGAGTTCCCTTATATCGTCAAAGATTCCTTTCTCTATTTCGGCTATCTTTGCCTGAAGTGCAGGATTGTTTTTGGCCTTGAGTTCCAGCTCCATTTCAATATCTGCTGCAATCCCCTTCTTCATTCTCAATACATTCTCTTCCTTATCTTTAAGCATCTTGAGTACTTCGCTTTTTGTTGTAACCTTCTTTGTAAAACTCATAAAACCTCCGCCTGAAAAAGGAAATTATTTCTCCTTAAGATTGATCTTTATGGTCTTTGTCTCGCCTTCTGACAGATCGACCTTGCGTACCTCATCGTTATATCCGTCAGCAACGACCTTGATAGTATGTGAACCTGCGCTAACCTGTTTTGAGATTGTGGGCATCGTGCCGGCCTGAGCACCGTCGATGAATACTGTTAGGTCGGCATCTGTTGGGGTAATCTGTATAATGAGTTTGCCGGGCTCTGCCGATTGTGCCTCTTTCTTTGCCTTTGCCTTCTCTTCTTCGGCCTTTTCTTTGGCTGCGGCCTTTTCGGCCTTCTCTTCGTTTGCCTTCTTCTCCTTCTCCTCGGTAGCTTTCTTCTCTTTCTCTCTCTCTTTCTTGATTTTGGAGCCGGTGATTATCTTTACAGCCCCTTCGTTTTTCTCTTCTTTTACGGCAAGAGGCTGAATCTCGGGCTCTGCTACCTTTTCGGTCTTCTTTTCCTCCTCTTTCTTCTCCTCGGCCTTCTTCTCTTCGGCTTTCTTTTCTTCAGCCTTTTCCTCCTTCTTCTCCTCCTGCTTTACGGCTTCCTGATTTGGTGCGGGTGATGCAGGCTGCTGGGGTGCCTGAGGCTGAATTTCGGGAGTGAGGTCTCTTTTGGTGATTACATTCGAGACCTCGTGGCTCTTTACGAAGATTTTAGGTGCATACTGCGGAAACAGCATAAAGAACCCTATGGTCCCTCCAAGAATGATAATTATTGCAATAAGGACGAACCATATTCTTGATGTCTTTTTGACGGACGAGATGTCGGTTGAGCGGACAATCTCCCTTATCTTTACAATCCCGGTATTCTCTTCGATAGGTTGTCCGGGCGGAAGATATTCGAATACATACTGTGCCTGTTTTTCGTCGACGCTTTTGACCTCACCGGATTTCGGTTTTTCTATTTCTCTGGACATAATCTCTGCGAGGGTAGAGGGCTTCTGCCCTGTTTCCTGAGGTTTTTCCTCTTTCTTCTGCGCCGTATCGAGTTTTGCCATAATATCGCTTATGGAGGGGACTGTCTGTTCCGGAGATAAAGATGGCTCATTGATCTGGACCTTTGGTTCCGGTATCTCTGTCTTTGGTTCTGTTATTTTAATGGTAGGTTCTGATATCTCGACCTTTGGTTGCTCGGTTTTGGGAGTCTGAACAGGCTCCGGTTCCGCCTTTCTCTCTCCTGACTGAGGCCTTGCAGCTTTCATCTTTTCGAGCAGTTTCTGAATCAGCACCTGTGAGGTCGGGCTGAGTTTCAGAAACTTCACCCTTACTCCCCTTCGCCCTTTTTCGGAGTCAACCTCCGGACCTGTAACTTCGGCTACGGCATCTATTATCTTTACATTTTCTTTCTGGCCGAAACTCTTGAGTCTGTATTCTATTTTCACCCGCGTCCCGACCGGGAGAATCGAGTCTGAAGGTACAAACATCTCCTGTTCAGAGAGAATACCGGTCTGGAGCTGGATAAACTGTGAGATGGAATCATTTACCGGATTAAGATTTAATATGACGGGCTGATTGCTGTTGTTTTCATCTTGCATTTTTGACTCCGATTATATAATACTCAACAGGTGTATAAATTAACCTTATATAATAACATTGTCAAGAAAACATTGATGAATATATAAGGACAGCAAATTTTATGAGATATATAAAATCCGATACGAAAAATATTTTGCTTGAGAATGAAACGGCAGTGGCCATAGGAAATTTCGACGGCGTGCATATCGCCCATCAGAGGCTCATAACGGATATGATCGGTTTTGCAGGAAAATCCGGACTCTCTTCGGCAGTTCTGACATTCAGACCGCATACTGCACATCTGTTCGACAGATTCGGGTCCCCTCACCTGATTATGAGTTATGAAGAGAAGCTCGAGGAGATTGCAAAACTCGGACCGGATATTATTATCGAACAGAGATTCGATTCTGAATTTGCCTCTATGTCGACAGAGGAGTTCCTGTCGGGCTATCTGGGAGGGTTGAAGGCAAAGGCGATATTCGTAGGTTATGATTTCAGTTTTTCGAAGGACAAGACCGCAAATCAGGATGATTTGAGGGAGTTCGGAAGAAGAAGCGGTGCGTATATAAGTATAATGCAGGCTCAGCTATACGGCGGTACCAAAATAAGTTCGACAAAGATCAGGAATCTGCTTCTGGAGGGAAATGTCGAACTCGCTAACCAGCTGCTCGGGCGAAGATATTATATCTCGGGAATAGTGACCAGAGGGAAGATGCTCGGTAAGAGTATCGGTGCAGGGACTGCAAATATAAACATAAGGGAGAGACTCGTTCCGAGGGAGGGGGTATATCTTACGGTAACGGAACTTGACAACAAGAGATTGAAGTCTGTTTCGAATGTCGGCAAAACCTCCGGCGAAAGGGACCTGACCGTACTGGAGACTCATATTCTGGATTTTGAAGCCGAACTCTATGACAGAAAAATCAAGGTAGAGTTTCTGAAGTTTCTGAGGCCCGAGATGAGATTTGGTTCGGTCGACAGACTGAAGGAGAAGATCAGAGAGGATATTCAGATGGCACGAATCCTTTTCGGGGAGTTAAATGAAGATAATTAAGGGAATAATCGAGGCAGTAAGGATACTCTATCGTTCGGTGATGGATTTTATAAAAGACAACGGGATGATTTATGCCGCGGCCACTTCGTTCTACTTCCTTTTGAGTTTCTTCCCCGTTATACTGCTGATTGTATATGTATCGGTTCAGACGCTCGGGTTTGTATACAAGGGAGTCAATATCTCTGAAATCTCCGCCCAGTTATTTAAGTATGTCAAGGAAGTCCTTCCCTTCTTGCCCGACAATATCGTGACCGAGTTGTCCAGAATCATAAAGAGTTCAAGGAGTGTAGGTATTGCCGGTCTCGTTGCCCTTATGTTCTCCTCGACGGCAGTTGCGGAATCGCTCATTCAGGCGGCAAGGACTATCTTCAGTGCCCAGAAGGCACATTTCGTTCTGGCGAAGATACTGACAATAGCTGTCTTTATAGGCGTTGGTATTCTGCTTGCCCTCTTTCTGGCAGTGACGTCGTTTGTTTCGAACCTAATGATGCACAACTTTCCGGTGGTATACAAATTCGTCTCCATATACAAAGGTAATATCCTGTTCAGTACGGTAATTCCTGTTATTGTTATATTCCTTTCCTACGTTGTTATTACATATATGCTGATTCCGGTCAGAAAGAGTCCGGACAAGATAGCAAAGGTAGGTCTGTTCTTTACGTTTTTCTTTATGCTGGCAAAGATTTTTTACGGCTTTTATCTGAAGAACCTCACCAAAATGACCGTCTTTTACGGAAGTATTTCTGCACTTGTCATTCTTGTCCTGTGGGTCTTTTATATTACCACCCTTTACCTTATCTCCCTTGAGATAATAAAAAATATGTCTAACAAAGATAATGGCAGATAGGAGGTATATTATGGATATAAACGAAAAGACTAAAGTTCTCGAATTAATCGGAAGATACCCGTTTCTGGAGGATTTCCTTAAGGGCTATAGTGATAAATTCTCGGTTCTTTCCAATCCGGTTGTACGTAACACAATTGGTAGAGTTGCAACTCTTAAGATGGCTGCTGAGATGGCGGGAATTGATATCATAAAATTTATTGAAGATGTAAGAGAGGAGATTGCACGGCATAAGACAGAGTCTGATTTACAACGGGATGACAAATCCCGACAGGAGCAACTGAAAGATATAATCAAAGACTTGCACAGCGGACTGCCTTTTGATGAAGTGAAGAAGAGGTTCGATGAACTTATTAAGGACCTCGATGCTTCCGAAATTGCTGCAATGGAAGAGAGCCTTATCAGGGAAGGTATGCCGGTATCTGAGGTTCAGAGACTCTGCGACCTGCACGTGAATGTATTCAAGAATATCCTAAATCAGAAGCCCACAGTAACATTGCCGGAGAGCCATCCGTTATATATGTATCAACTTGAAAACAGCGAACTTCAAAAGTTACTGCAGGAAATACAGAATCTTATTCCGGATATCGGAAAAAGGGATGATGAAGTTAAGGAGAAATTGAGAGCATTATTGTTGAAGCTCCGTGAAATTAACTATCATTATCTGAGAAAGGAGAATCAGCTATTCCCTTATCTTGAAAAGTATGATTTTACCGGGCCTTCTCAGGTGATGTGGGGTATTCACGATGAGATAAGAAAAAAGATTAGAGATATAACTGAGTTAACAGAGATTTGGAATACAGAGGAGATTCAGAAATTGCTTCCGGGACTTATTGTTGTACTCGGAGAGATGATATACAAGGAAGAGAATATTTTATTCCCTACAGCATTAAAGCTCCTGTCCGACAAAGACTGGGAGGAGATAAAGAAAGGAGAGAAGGAGATAGGATTCTCGTTCGTCGGTGATATTTTTAAGGATAAAAAAATCGAAGTTTCCGATGTTAAGGGAAATGATGCGGATACACTCAATCTCTCTACCGGAGTGTTAAATATGCAACAACTGGATTCGATTCTCAGGACACTTCCTGTGGATCTGTCCTTTGTAGACGAAAATGATGAGGTGAGATATTATTCCGATACAAAAGAGAGAATTTTTCCGAGAAGTCCCGGTGTAATTGGAAGGAAGGTTCAGAGGTGTCATCCACCAAAATCGGTTCATATAGTGGAGAAAATTCTTGATTCATTCAGGAATGGGGTGAAGAACGTTGCTGAATTTTATATTAAGCTTGGTGGCAGAGATATTCATATCAGGTATTTTGCTGTCAGAAACAAGGATGGGAAATATCTGGGGACACTCGAGGTATCTCAGGATATTACGGAAATACGGAGACTTGATAAAGAGAAAAGGCTGTTAGACTGGGAATAATAAGTATATGAATTTTATTCTTTCATTATCAGCAGGGATAGCGTTGTCGATGGACTGTCTGGCAGTGGCTTCCTGTTACGGTGTTCAGGTCCCTAAAAACAGAAGACTTATGTTCGAACTCGGACTCTGGTTCGCTCTCTTTCAGTTCGGGATGATACTTTTAGGGAGTCTTATGGGTTCACTGATAGTTTCACTCATATATCAGTATGCAAAGATTCTCTCGGCAGTTCTCCTTGCAGGTATTGCTGTCAAGATGTTTATCGAGGGGATAAGGGGGGAAGAGAGTTGCTATGAAACAGACAGGATGAGAATACTCTATCTCGCCTTTGCAACGAGTGTGGATGCGCTCCTCGTGGGACTTGCATATTCCATGCTGAAGGAAAACATACTCTTTACTGCTGCAATAGTCGGAATTGTCTGCTTCCTGATAACTATTGCCGGATTCATAATAGGCAGCATTCTCCACAGATTCGTTGACAGATTTGCACAGTTTTTTGGTGCAGCGATACTGTTAATAATAGCGGTCAAGGCACTCTTTGTGGAATAGTTGGGTCAGATGGACGGAATAAACACAGACATAAAGGACCTGATTCTGAATCAGAGGCTGCATCTTGTTACGGGGAAGGGCGGCGTTGGCAAATCAGTTATATCCATATCGCTGGCGCTCTTTCTCAAAAAGAGAGGAAAGAAGGTGCTCTTCGTCCAGATGAGTCCGGTCGAGGCTGATTCCGGTGCGAAGTCAGAACTCTTCTACAGGATAAAGGATAATCTGTTGCCCCTCGATTATATTTATATCGAACCCAAATCGGCCCTCGAGGAATACGGAATAATGATTCTGAAATTCAAGAGACTCTATAAGCTGATATTCGAAGATAAGATGGTCAAAAGCTCGATAAAGGCAATGCCTTCTCTCTCCTTTCTCCTTCTCATCGGGAAACTCTGGTACTATTGTACACTCAAAGACAGGAAGGGCAGATATGTATATGATTATGTCGTGGTTGATGCCCCTTCGACGGGTATGGCAATATCCATGCTGAATCTCCCTCACATCATCAATGATGCGGCTCCGTCGGGACCTCTGAGGGACCGCGCTCTGGATATCGAGAATATGCTCACTGACAAGAATACGACCTCGGTTCACATTGTCAGTACCTGTGAGGAGACGCCGGTCAACGAGGCACTCGAGATTTACAGGGTCCTGAGCGAGAGGTTGTCTATACGGTTTGGTATCCTTTTTGTGAATCAGTTTGAGAATATACCAGAGGAGGATGCGGAGTATATCAGGTCAAAGACAGGACTGCTGCCGGACTTTATGAAGAACTGCGTCATCAGAAAGATAACGGAGGCGGGTTTCAAGAAAGGGGAATATGAGAGGCTTCTCTCTAATATCTCCGAAAAGGAGAGAAGGGTAGTCTGTCTGCCCTCTTTTACAGACAGTTTCGATACACAGAGCGTTATAAACGGAATTCTCTTATATCTGGAGGAATTTTTTGAACAACGAGATAAGGGAGATCATTGAAAAGAGGAGCCTTGTTCAGACTCTTGGCTCAGGCGGAGTAGGGAAGACGACCCTCTCCGTTGTCCTTGGGATTGCCGCTGCAAAGATCGGCAAGAAGACACTGGTGGTTACCATCGACCCCTCCAAAAGACTTATGGACACGCTGCATATACAGACAGATAAGGATATCAGTTATGTCCGGGAGTTCGGTATAGATGCAATGATGGTCGATGTTGCGAGGTCGTGGGAGACCATACTCAGAAAATATGCACCTCCGAAGGTGTACAGCAAGATAATAAGAAACAGGTTCAACAGTTATCTGAAGGATTATTTTCCCGGCTTCGATGAATATATCGCCTCCGAGATGATTTACTATATGATGAATGTAAAGGACTACGATATTATTATCGTCGATTCGCCTCCGTCAACCTATGCCGTTTCCTATCTTGAGGCCTCCAACAGGATTCTGGATGTCCTTTCGAACGATTTCATTCTTTCTCTCATCCCCTATATCAACATAAGCAGTACACCGATAAAAATCATTCTGAAAAAGGAGATATTCATACTCAACAACATAGCCAGATTTACCGGTATGGAGATGCTGACCGAACTGATAAGGTTTGTAAACGACCTCTCTCCCCTTCTGCAGGGGTTCAGGCAGAGGGCGGATTTTATCAAGCGGTTCTACGGTTCAAAGAGGTGCGGATTTTTCATTGTTGCACTCCCGAACGATATCTCTTTTCACAACACCGGATTACTTGTCAGATATATTTCGGAGCTCGGATATCGTCTGGACGGGATATTTGTCAACAGACTCTGTTCGTCCTGTGGTGGTCCTGCAATCTGCAATATGCAGAATATCTCTGAGGAGTCAGTTGAGAGACAGATAGATGAAACAAGTGACGAGAGGCTCAGAATGCTGCTCAAAAAGCATTTTCTCGGTTCTCTCAGGGCAAAAAGGGAGGTCATTGAAAAGATAAGGGATTTTACAACCACCTATAAGGGAAACACAAATATATTTGCCGTGCCTGAGATGACCGGATATGTCAAGTCCACCGCGGATATTATGGAGCTTTTCAACGGAATCAGGACCCTCGAAAAGGTATGATAAGGCTCTACGAAATCATCTTTTTTATCCTCTTTATTTGTTTCTTTCCGTTTATCTTTCTATTTCCGCGGGTCAGAAATACAGTATTCAGGAGACTTTATCTTTTTGCCAAAGTGCCGGAAGAACGGGAATCTGTATGGTTTCACGGGGCATCGGCCGGAGACATCCTTTCCTTAAAACCTGTAATAGAATATTTTTACGGGAGGTGCCGGGATAAGTACAATATACTGATTACCTCGAATACAGAGAGCGGGAGAGACGTTGTAAAGAGATATTTCCCCGGCGATGTAAGATTTGCCTATCTCCCATTTGATATATTCTTTTCTGTGGAGAATTTTATCAGGACCTACAGACCGGTTATGCTATTTATTGAGGCCGCCGAGTTCTGGCCTGTCCTGATTCACCGGAGTCATAAAAAAAATATAAAAATAGTCCTCATAAACGGCAACATAAAGAAGGAGAAACTCCTCTTCTACAGATTCCTCTCCTGTATCAGCTCGAATCCGTTTGGGAAATACGACCTGATGATACTCCGCAATACCGAATCTTTGGAGTCGGCAAAAACTCTCGGGGTAAAAAGTGACAGAATTTTTGTATCTGCAAGTACAAAATACAAAAATGTTCTCGATATGAAAAATTCCGATATCCCGGGGGACCTGAAAAACAGATTTCAGGGCAGTAAAAGACTCGTTGTCTTTGGCTCGGTCCATTACGAGGAGGAGGATGACATTCTGTATGTGGTGAAAAGACTTCTCGATAATTTTCAGGATATCAGGATTGTGATTGCACCAAGACATATGGAGAGAATCGAGCCCTTTATTAAGAAACTGAAGATGCTGGATTTGAAAAGAAAGGTCTCTCTCTCCCGTTTTACTGAGCAGAGAGACGATTCGGAGATTCTGTTTGTCGACACGATAGGAGACCTCTTCTATATCTATTCGTTTGCCTCAGTATCGTTCGTGGGCGGTTCGCTCGCAGACAGAGGAGGGCATAATGTGCTTGAACCGGCCGTCTGGGGAGTTCCGGTCATAACCGGCAGATATGTCAGAAATTATGAGGATATTGTAAAATCACTTCTGGGCTACGGGCTTCTTGTGGTCGGGGGAGCGGAGGAACTTGCAGATATTATCTCCGAAATCCTTAGAGATGACGAGAGAAGGAATAATCTCTCCTCGATGCTTCTTCTGAGGATTTCGGCACTAAAGAATGACTTTGCAAATATCGAATCTTTACTGAATGAAAGGTTTTCGGTCTGAAATTATGAAGATACTTCTCATAAGGTATAGTTCGCTCGGAGACGTTGTGATATCTACCTCCGTCCTGAAAGCGGTTTACGAACATTTTCCGGGAGCACAGATAGACTTTCTGACAGATAACAGGTATATCCCCGTCCTGAGGCGAAACCCGTATGTCAGCGATATCATCGGGTTTGACCGCACCGGAGACAGGATCTCCGAATATCTCCGTCTGAGGAAGTTATCCGGCAGATATGATATCGTCTTTGACCTTCAGAACAAGCTGTTCTCTTGCCTTCTCTCAGTCACATTTTCGCGCGGCAGATATTTCAGATTCAGCAAAAGGCATTTTTGCGGCGGCTGTTCAGAGCAGCATATTCTGGATATATATGCCGGATTTCTTAAAAGTGCGGGAATCCAGCTTAAGGAAAGAAGGTATTTTATCTCTTATGAGAGGAAGAAGACAGACAGACTTATCGGGATAAACATCGAGGGCGGTCATCTCTCGAAGAGGCTCTCAAAAAGTCAGTTGTTCAGAATATCACAGCATTTTACGGAGAGTGGTTTTCGGGTTCTGCTCATAGGGACAGAGATGAGCAGGACTCTGGCAAGAGATATAATGTGCAGATATAAGAATGTAACAGATACGACCTCTGCGGATGTGGCAGGACTGATTGATATCATTTCCGGACTAAACGTCCTTATCACACCTGATTCCGGACCTCTTCATCTCGCGGCGGCGCTCGGCGTCCCGGCAGTCGCGGTCTTTGGTTCGACCTCGTATAGAAAGTGGCTGCCCGTAAAGGAGAATATCTCCCTGATAAAATCCGATTACGACTGTTCTCCCTGTTCGGAATACGGGGCGTCGATATGCAGAAGTATGAAAAGTTTTGGTTGTATTAGGGATATTTCTCCTGATATAATTGCAGGCGAGGCTTTGAGGCTTTATGAGCAGGATAAGAAAGAAGATTGAAAATATCCATTTCGACAAAAACGGCGAAAGTCTTTTAGTAAAGATGCTTAAACCGGTTTCATATATCTACGACAGTGTCGCAAGATTGAAAAGGGATATCTATTCGAAGAGATTTCTCAAAAAAAGGATAGCCGGCTGTTATACGATAACTGTCGGTAATCTGACATACGGCGGAACCGGCAAGACACCTGTTGTAATCAATCTTGCGGGGATGTTTTCGGAGAGGGGAATAAGGGTCGGGATTGTTCACTCCGGTTACGGGTCGCCGCAGCACAGAAAGAAGAAGGTAAAAAGGGTAATGAGTGAGGATGAAGGGACTCAGGCCGGCGACGAGGCGGCAGAACTCTTTGTAAGAGCAAAGAATGCGCTCGTATATTCTTCGCGCAACAGGGTCGAGGCTATCGAGAGGGCGATACTGGACGGCGGGGTAAACGTATGTATTCTGGATGACGCATTTCAGTATCATAAGATTGCATCCGACCTGAAAATACTCGTTGTGGACTATTATGACCGTTTCGGGAATGAGTACTGCCTCCCTGCCGGACCTATGCGTGAATCGAAAAAGGTGCTTTCCGATGCCGACATAATCTGGTTTGTTTCCCAGAAGGCATATTCGGTCGACAGGAATGCCGAACAGGAATTTCTGAAAATCAACAGTTCACTCAGGTTTATATACTCACGTATCACTGCGGATTCACTTATAAGGCTGAATGATATGCAGAAGAGAGACTTTGAAAAGTTTAAGGGGAATGTGATATCGTTCAGCGGAATCGGACGGGACAGCAGATTTACCGATATGCTTTCTGAGATAGGTATTCTGCCGGTAAAGCATCTCTCGTTCGGAGACCACCACAGATATAATAAAAAGGATGTGGAAACAATAAACAGGACGGCAAATAAGTACAGTGCGGAACTCGTGATTACCACCGAGAAGGATTACCTGAGGGATACCAGTGCACTCAGAGGGGTCGAAAACCTGCACATTCTCAGGGTGAATCTCGAGATTATCGAGGGATTGTCCGAACTGGAGAGACTCTGTGATTCTCTTCTTTAGGCTAAAGGGTCTCTTTCTGAGACTCATGCCCGAAAAGCTCTTCTACTTTCTGGGACGTCTTCTGGGGTATGTCTGGTTTTATATTCTGCGAATCAGAAGGAGAACAGCTGTCGGGAATGTATGTATGGCCCTCAATGTGACTGTAAGAGAGGCCGAGAGGATTGTCCTCGGCTCTATGACAGGTCTTGTGATTTCGTTTCTGGAGTTTATATCCCAGAGAAGGGTGCAGATAGTTTATTCCGGGCTTAATGAGAATCTTGAGACTCTTAAAAACGGGGCAATAATCGTTACTGCACATACAGGGAACTGGGATATTCTTGAGCAGGCGGCATTTGATAAGAATATCAGACTGGGTGTTATTACACGGAGAAGCAGATTCCTGCCTCTGCAGTCCTTTGTGGAATATATACGCCGCCGCCGCCACGAGACGGTCTTCGGGGAGGATGTCGGAATACCGGTTCTGATGGGATTTCTGAGGGATAAAGGAGTTCTGGGTATCGTGATAGACCAGAATATGCCGCCCAGACGCGGACGTCCGGCGCTCTTCTTCGGGAAAGAGGTCAATACGACATTTGCCCCGCAGATACTCTCCGTAAGAAGCGGTCTGCCTATAATCCCTGTCTTTGTCAGGAGGGTGAATGCGGGCAGATATGAGATTCTCTTCCATAAACCGCATTTCGTAAAGAGTTCTGCAGACGAAGATATCAGGGCATCAATGGACACACTTAATGGTCTTCTCGAGGAATTTATAAGAAAGTATCCCGACCAGTGGCTCTGGGTTCACAGAAGATTCAAGCCTTTAGTACGATGATAAGAACGCCGGCGAGTACGATAACGCTTCCGAAGATTCTTTTACTGAAATCCGCCTCCCTGAAGAATAACCTTCCCCAGAGCACAGCAAAGAGTATCGATGTCCTCTTGAGTGCAATTGCGTATGAGACAGGTATCATCTGATACGCCGAGAAGAGTGTGTATGCGGCAAGCCCGACAAAAGTCCCGATTGCGAGATTCAATAAAAAGTTCGACCTCAGAGCGGGGATAATCGGTTCTCTCTTTATGGTAATAAAAATAAAGAGAACGGCCGTAAGTGATGCCAGATACCAGAAACTCATAAATGACGGACCTACGAGGGTGACGATTCTCTTCCCGATTGTGGATGTAACTGTATATATCAGGGCGACAATGATTACATATACGGCGCCGCGGTTTTTAAGGATATTCCGAAACGGTGAGAGCAAACCCTCCCTGAGGTCATTGATGTTCATCAGGTAGATGCCGGCAACGATCAGAGATACTCCGGCTATTCCGAAGAGACTTACCTTCTCCCCGAGAAATATATAACCGCTCAGCAACAGCAGCATTGGTGTCAAAGAGAGAAACGGAATTACCAGCGACATATCGTAGCGGGATATCGCCTTTATATAGAGAATCATTGCCAGAAGTTCGAGGGGAGATACTATTACGAGCCAGAATACCGCCTCGGGGTTTACGGACGGAATTATTATGGAATCGAAATTGAATGCCAGCAGGACCGGAAGGGCAAAGAGCCAGCGTGACATTGAGACGGCATAGACGGATTCGCGTGATGCAAGTTTCTTGGAAAGGGCGTCTGCCCCGCTCGTCAGAAGTGCTGTAAGTATTCCTAAGAGAATTCCGAAGTTCATAATAAATATCCCGCCCCAAAAGGCCAGATGATAATATACCTTAATACACTGGTGTCAAAATAATAACTGTGATTCTGATATCATTATTACTTAAGTAATTTAATCTGAGTTTAGGGTGCCTGAAATCATTATGATAGTCCACGGTCGACAGTCCATAGTTTTTAGTGCTGAAGGCTGAAGAGCTGAAGGTGATAGGACTATTAAGGTGGCTGAGTAATATAGTGTATAGAAGCCACCGCTTAAATTGGATTTTTCGGTATGGCTTAGTTTACTCAATGTCCTTGTGAAATTGAAGTTGGCTGAGTAGCTTTAGCGTATCGAAGCCACCTCCAAGATGGACATTTCGATAAGGCTTCGCCTACTCAATGTCCTTTTAATACTAAGGTCGCTGAGTAATTGAGTGTACCGAAGCGATGTAGAGCTGAAGGCGAGAGGGATGAAGTTTTGATGGGAGAACTTTATGAATTTGT
>DYEF01000084.1 GCA_020725805.1 Bdellovibrio sp. | reverse complement strand
TTAATCCTGATTTTTTTACCAGAGAAACACTAAAAAAACATTACATCGCAAAATGCTCTATAATAAGGCTGCCGGAATAAAATATCGGGAAATTTTTCTGCCTCTTCTTTTGCGCCTGAGATTCTCTTCCTGTTTTTATTCATTGTTTTTTGGAATTGATTGAACGGGATTGCTGTTATATATACGGACTGTCGGTCTGCCGAAAGGAGTTTTGTATGGAGTTCAATATCAACGAGGTAAATGAATTCATCAGAAAAGAATCCGCCTTCGTGGATGTAATTATTACAGAGGCATCGAAGGTAATAGCGGGTCAGAGGCATCTGATTGAAGGAATTATAATGGGTCTTCTGACAGACGGGCATATCCTTGTAGAAGGAGTTCCCGGGCTTGCCAAGACCCTGACCATCAGGACGATTTCCGATATCCTGAGCCTCAGCTTCCAGAGGATACAGTTTACACCCGACCTTCTTCCGGCAGATATCATCGGAACTATGATCTACAATCAGTCAACAGGTTCGTTCACCGCAAAGAAGGGACCGGTCTTTACGAATATTCTCCTCGCAGACGAGATAAACAGGGCGCCGGCAAAGGTTCAGTCGGCACTACTGGAGGCAATGCAGGAAAGACAGGTCACTATAGGTGAGACGACCTACAGACTTCCCGCACCTTTCCTTGTAATGGCGACCCAGAACCCTATCGAACAGGAGGGGACATACCCGCTGCCGGAGGCACAGGTCGACAGATTCTTTCTGAAAATCAGGGTAGATTATCCGTCTGTTCAGGAAGAAAAGGAGATAATCAACAGAATGACGGCTGCGCAGTTTCCCGATTACCAGAAGAAGGTCATCACTCCCGAGATTCTTATCAGGGCAAAGGAGGCGCTCTTCAGAATCTATGTCGACGACAAGATTAAGGATTATGCACTCTCGATAGTCTTTGCATCCAGAAAGCCCGAAGAATACGGGCTCAAGGGATATTCCCAGCTGATAGAATACGGGGCCTCTCCGCGTGCATCCATCTGCCTCATACAGGCGGCCCGCGCAAATGCCTTCATCAGGAGAAGGGGATATGTAACACCCGAAGATATCAAATCGGTAGGAATGGATGTGCTCAGACACAGGATAATTCCCTCCTTTGAGGCAGAGGCCGAGAATATAACATCCGAAAAGATAATCCAGAAGATCTTCGATACTGTGGAAGTTCCGTAATATGCTGACTGCCGAAATTCTGAAAAAGATAAGAAAGATAGAGATTTCGACACGCCGTGTGGTCAGCGAGACATTCTCCGGACAATATCACTCCGTCTTCAAGGGTCAGGGCATTGAATTTTCGGAGGTGAGGCCGTATATAGCAGGTGACGAGATAAGATTCATCGACTGGAATGTCTCGGCAAGGCAGAACAGCCTCTTTGTAAAGAGGTTTGCGGAAGAGAGGGAACTAACCGTCTTCATAATAGCGGATGTCTCGGGCTCCACACTCTTCGGCTCACGTTCGGCCCTAAAATCCGAAATCATCGCCGAGATATCCTCCATAATTGCCTTCTCGGCAATAGACAACAAGGACAAGGTAGGTGCGATACTGTTCACGGACAGGGTAGAGAAATATATACCCCCCAAGAAGGGGAGAAAACACGTTCTCTCGATAATCTCCGAGATAATGTCATACAGGGCACAGAGCCGGAAGACCGGCATAGACAACGCCCTCAGATATGCACTTAACATACTGAGAAGAAGGTCTGTTGTCTTTCTGCTGAGTGATTTTATAGACAAGGGTTTCGAAAAGAGTCTTTCGATTGCATCAAGAAAACACGACCTGATTGCAGTAAGGCTCTCGGACCCCGCAGAGAGCGGTCTGAATCTCCCGTTTGGTCTCTCGGTCAGAGACCCGGAGAGCGGGGAGGAATATGTCATCGATACGACACGTTATCAGAATGCTCAGGAACTGAAGAGATTCATTTCTGCTTCATCATCGCATATCTCGGAGATATTCAGAAAGAACGACATAGATTATCTGGATATAGACATATCTGCCGATTATGTGGCGGCCCTCATTAAGTTCTTCAGGATGCGTCAGAGAAGGAACAGAAGATAATATGCCGGGCGTTTTTGCCAGAATACTCTTTTTAGCCTGTTTTATCCTCTCCGCAAGAGAGCTTCCTGCCGAATGTATCATAAATGCGCGAACCGATAAAAATACAGTCATTGTAGGAGATGAAATCAATCTCAGTATAAGCCTTAAATACAAGGAAGGTGAGCACTGCCGTATAGGAGATGATGCAGGCTTTAAGAAATTCAGACTTCTGAAGAAGGAGGTCAAAACCGAAAAGAACGGCGGATATGTGACGGACACCTACAGTTTCGTGCTTACCCCGCTCGAACTCGGGGAGGTCTCAATCCCCCCTATCACGGTTCACACGTCAGAGGATGCAGGTTATGCAGACGAAGAGGGACCCATCGAGACACCGGAGATAAAAATCAACGTTCAGGGAGTAATTGCCGGCGGGCAGGACGCAAAGCTCAAGGATATTTTACCTCCGGAAAAGGTATATGAAAGAACCTATCTGTTGCTCTACATACTCGGCGGTATCGTTGCCGCCGCTCTGCTGGTCCTGCTTCTGTTGAGATATCTCAAAAAGAGAAAGGCGAAAAACGCAGAGAGTATCAGGAGCAGTCCTCCCGAACCGGAGCTCTCACCCTATGAAGAGGCGATGCTCTCTCTGAAAATACTTGAAGAGGAGAGACTCATCTCAAAATCTATGTACAAGGAACTCTACCTGCGGCTGACAGAGATTCTGAAGAGATTTATCGAAAGATTCTACGGATTCAATGCGGTCGAGATGACAACCTCCGAACTTATGCTGTATCTTATGGACCATCCCCAGCCGAATCTGGATATCGCCGAAATGAAGGATTTTCTCTCGCTGTCCGACCTTGTAAAGTTTGCAAAGTACACCCCGGAGCCTGAATCGGCCTACCGCGATTTCAACAATGTCAGGAATATTATCAGCAAGGCAGCCCGGCATATAACCGGTGAAACCGCCGGCGACGGGGGGAAGAAATGAGTCTTTTCAGTATCAGATTCGAATATCCCTATCTGCTTGTAATACCGCTCATTATAATCCTTATCTCTCCCTTTCTTTACAGGCTGATAAAGAAGAGAAGACCTGTCCTTCTCTTCCCCTACGCATCCCGCATAAAGAATATTAAGGGAATCAATATCAAAAGCGGCGATTTTACATTCTTCCTGCAGATACTCATACTGGTCCTTCTCTCTCTGGCGGCATCTATGCCGAGATACGTAAAGGGTGAATACAGATATTTTACCGAAGGCATCGATATTATGATTGTGCTCGACTGCTCCACTTCTATGGAGGCATTGGATTTCGACCCGAAGAGCCGTATTACAGTGGCCAAGGAGGTCTTCAGGGATTTTATAGACTCACGTAAAAACGACAGAATCGGACTGGTGGTATTTGCAAAACAGGCGTATACACAGTCTCCGCTCACACTGGATTACAAGGCACTAAAGACACTTATCGACCCTATAAGGACAGGTGTTATCGAGGACGGAACCGCGATAGGGAACGCCATCGCGGTAGCAATCAACAGACTGCGGGAATCCCAGTCGAAGACAAAGACGATCTTTCTGGTAACGGATGGTGACAATAATGCGGGGAACATCTCTCCCCTCGAGGCCGCCGAACTTGCAAAAAAATTCGGGATATTCATATACCCGATTATGATAGGAAAGGATGGACCAGTCCCGTATCCGGTCGGTAAGGACTTCTTTGGCAGGACGGTCTTCAGGAATGTCGAATTTACCACAAATCCGAAACTGCTGCAGGAGATAGCCGCAAAGACCGGCGGGGAATATTTCGAGGCAAAAAATTATGAGGAGTTCAGAAACACCTTTCCGAAGATACTCGATTCACTTGCAAAGAGCCGGTTTGAGGAGACGAGCGTCTATGAAAATCAGACAGACCTCGGATTCTACCTCCTGATAATCTCATTCTTTCTGACCTTAATCCTACTTACCGTATTTTCCCCGCTCAGAAAGTTCCCTTCATAGCAACTTAATTACTTGATTTTTTTGTATTTATGAGTATAATATTATAGCCCTTGCAGGAGGTAATTGTGAGTCATTCAGAGAACAAAATAATTAGATTAGGCATTATCGGAAGCGGTTCTTTTGTTCAGAGCGACTATCTGCCCAGTTTTTCCAGAATAAGTGGTGTCAAGATATCTGCGATATGCGGGAATACGCCGGACAAGGTCAGGGCACTTACCTCAAAATACGGAATCTCGGGGGCATATACTGACTGGAGAGATATGCTCAACGTGGTCCCGCTCGATGCAGTCGCAATAGCAACACCGAATTATCTGCACGATATTCAGGCTATAGAGGTCCTTAAACACGGTTACCACGTCTTTGTCGAAAAGCCTATGGCAATTACTCTGGGCAGGGCAAAGAAGATGGTGGCTCTTGCAAAGGCAGCAAAGAAGATACTTATGATAAACCAGAGCAAGAGATTCTCACCCGTCTTCCTGACGGCCAGAGACTTTATTATAAAGGGCGGAATAGGCAAGATCTATTCCATCAGTATGAGAATTGCCCACAGTGGTCCCGATTCGGACGAAAAGAGAGGGGACTGGTTCTTTGACAAGAAACGTTCAGGCGGAGGTGCGGTACTTGACTTAGGTATCCATATGGTCGACCTCGCCCGTTTTCTTATCAACGACGACATAATCGAATCCTACAACGTAAATACCCAGCTTGTTAAGAGAGGGGACGTCGAGGACAACGGAATCCTGATTGCCAAGACCAAGGAAAACATCGTTATCTCTGTAGAAGCCTCATGGACATCCTTCAGGAGCGAGTGTTATGCGACGATATACGGCGAAAACGGAATTCTGTATGTCTCGGAGATGCCCGAACAGAAGGTCGAATTTACAAACACAAAAGGGAAGAAAGAGTCAGTCAAACTGATTACTAAACTGCCGCCGTATGAGACCAATCCCTATCAGCACTTTATTTCGAGCCTCAGGGGCGAGACCAGATGCCGCACCGAAGGCAGCGATATCATAAAAAGTCTCAGAGTTATTATTAAAAAGTAAAATTTTTATCTGTAAAAACAACAACCCCCTTCTCATCAATGCTTTTATATTCTCTCAATGGCAGGGCTTATTATGCCATATGACAAAGAGGCAAAATTTAGAAATAAGAGCATACAATATTTTCTTCACTCTCTATTCCGGAACAAATCCGGCAGAATTTTTAAAAAACTATATTTATCTGATTTTTTGACTGAGATCCAAGAATACTACATTTTTCAATTATTTTACGAATATTAATGCTCTGAAAATTTTTCTTGAGTGCCTCTATTCATCTCCGATAAATCATACTTTTCCAATGATTTATGAAAAATTCCGGAATGTTCCAATAGCAAATTAGGCTGAATATACCCCAAAATTTTGGTATTTTTAGAGTGTATGAGAGCAGGGATTATTG
>DYEF01000083.1 GCA_020725805.1 Bdellovibrio sp. | reverse complement strand
TTTTGTTTACATAGTCCTTGCAAACATAAGGAAACAAGAGGCTTAGAGAGACAGATTGCTTTTAGATAGTAGTAAAATCAATAATCCCTGCTCTCATACACTCTAAAAATACCAAAATTTTGGGGTATATTCAGAAAATATTGAGGTTTTCTTCAATCCCGAAAAAAAACGAAAGAAGATTTTTTTGGAGAAATTATTATTTTGGTGTATATCTGACAGAAGTATGCCGCTCGATATATTCAACAAGGAAGAGATAGCCACAGAAAAGAGATTCTGGCTGAGAACCACCAAAAGATGCAATAATCACTGTATATTCTGTCACGATTCCGAGGTGCAGAACGGAGAAATTATCGGCACTGAGACACTCAAAAAGGAGATAAAATCGGCTTTTGATTCCGGATATACAAGACTCATCCTCTCAGGCGGAGAACCGACCATTCACCCCGACATAATAGAACTTATTAAGTTTGCAAAAAAGTCAGGATTCAGATGGATTCAGATAATCTCAAACGGCAGGATGTTTGCCTATCCCGATTTTACCAGCAGAGCGGTCCTGTCGGGTCTGAATGAAGTAACAATATCCTTTCATTCGCATATCGAAAGGACTGCTGACAGACTTACCGATATAAAAGGTTCATTCAGGCAGACAATAAAAGGAATCGAAAATCTGAAAAGACACAATATCGTGATTTCAATAGACATTGTCCTGAACAGACTGAATCTGAAACATCTCAGGGATACTATTGCGTTCTTCTTTACAAGATATAAGATTGCGGAATTTGACCTGCTGCATCTCACACCCTTCGGGCGCTCACTCGAAAATTACGAAATACTGAAGGTAAATCCCAAGGAGGAAAAAAGGGCATTAAAGGAAGCTATCGGATATGCAAAGGAAAATAATATCGTAGTCTGGACCAACAGGGTTCCCCCGAATATCCTTGAAGGGAATGAAGAGTATATTCAGGACCCCCACAAGATAATGGACGAGATATACGGCAGGTCTGAAATATTCGGCAAATACCTGAATCTGGGGGTTCTGGAATGCCGCAGCATAAAAAGGTGTGAAGACTGTTTTGTAAGGGAGTTCTGCGAGTTTCTAATAGAGATAAGAACCCGTTACCTGAAAAAGAGGATTGACCGAATCGAAATAACAGGGCCATTAAGCAAAAGAGTCAGAGACAAAATATTCGACCATATCTCCTATAATGCCTCAATCCTGATATCTCCGGAACTTCTCGGATTTGTCAGTGAAGAAACAGAGGACAGCTGCAAGAATATCATTCTGAAAATCAAAGACCTAAACGGAACAGAAGAGGCAATAAAGAAATCCAAGTGCAGAACTGTAATATCGGAAAATGCAGATATACTGAATCTCAGGGGAATCAAGACAAAACTTGTCCTTACTCAGGAGAATATCAGAAAGGCAGAAAACCGCAAAGGTCTCGAACTGATATTCCCGAATTCACCCGATCTGAAATCAGAATTCGAAATTATATCCGATATTCAGTCGGTTAAAAGAGTAATAAAACAGCAGAATCTCTGTATATCCAATCTTCCGAGATGTATTTCAAGGGAGCACTACAGAGAACACTTCTATTTCTTCAGGTCGGATTTTATCGATGAAAACGGCTTTGTCCTTTCGAATATTGCAGAGGATTTTCTTCTGAACAGAAATTACCATAAATCTCTCAGATGCAATAAATGTATCTACTTTTCCCAATGCCGGGGAATTCACATAAACCATATAAGGAGATTCGGTTT
Organism: Bdellovibrio sp.; assembly: GCA_020725805.1. Lineage (GTDB taxonomy): Bacteria > Myxococcota > SpSt-1050 > SpSt-1050 > SpSt-1050 > SpSt-1050. Next base: position 16,456 of record DYEF01000083.1, on the reverse strand, counting down.
CGGAATTCTGAAACCTGTAAAGTGATGAATATTGCACTGATAAATCACCTTGAAGAAGTAAATGAAAGGCACTACAGCGGCATTGTTCAGCGGGCAAAGAATGAAAACCTGAAGGATATTATCAAAACGGTAAAAGGGTGTAATCTGTTCGACAGGATAATTATTCAGACCAATAATCCTGAAGTTATTCAAAATACAGGTGACATAGAGATTCAGAACACCTCACAGATACCAGATTTTGGTCGCAGATTAAACCTGATACTGAAAAGATATCCCGGTTGCAGATTGTTCTATACGGGGAGTGGTTCATCTGTATTTCTGACTCCGAAAAAGACGGAAAAATATCTGGGTTATCTCAGAAAAAATTCGATTATCGCAAACAATCTCTACTCCGCAGATTATTTTTTCATCAGGACAGACATCAAAAGACCCGCAATAGACAATATCAGGGCAGACAATTCAGTCCCGAAATTTTTAATTGAAAGATACGGCCTTTACGGCATCGAAATAAAAAGGGACGAATTCAGTCTCTTTGACATCGACGGACCGCTCGACCTGCTGGCACTAAAGATTTCCGGAAAGGGGAAGACTCATCTCAGGCAGTTCCTTGAAGAAACCGTAATATCCAATCCGAACATAATGAAAATGGTCAATATCTTTACCCGAAGAGAAAAGGAGATTCTCTTCTGGGGCAGGATTTCGGAGTTTCTGATTCAGTTTCTGAGATACCGCACTGCCTGCAGAACAAAATTCGTAGTAGAAGGCAGAGGACTAGTTTCGCAGGGAGGAAAAGATTTCTATTCGATATTCTTTGATGCATTCTACAGACTCGGGGAGAAGTTTCTGTTTAAGAATCTCCACAGGTACTGCGATGCACTCTTTATCGATTCCCGCATCCTCTTTTCATATCTCAATATGGATGTCAGAAAGGAAGACAGATTTGCCCTTGATATGCTGGACATAAACAGGATATATAATCCCGAAATAAAAAGGCTATGCAGGCTGGCTGTGAGTTCAAAAATACCGGTTGTCTTCTGCAATCACTCATTCCTGAATTCGGGTATTCCCCTGCTCGTCGATTTTATCTGGAGAAAATCGGGATATAAAAGTTCAAAATACGGAAACGGAATAGTAAAAGCGATTATTCAGTAATCAGTCATTTGAAATAAGAAGATTTTTTATCCCGCTATAGAGTCGCTTCGAAATAATAGAATTTGCATAACCGGAAAAATGTGCGTGATCTCCCCTGTCAAGCTTCTCAACAGGGATTCCGCATAATGTATCTGAGATATCAATCATAGGTATATTCAATCTGAATACTCTGTTTGTAAAAAGTTTCATAACCTCTTTTTCAAAATCATCCGGATTGCAGGAACTCATTGCATTCAGTTTCAACAGGGCAGATACAGCAAATAAAGATTTATCTTCTTTAGTTTCACTATACAGCCTTTCCAGAAATCCAAGCTGATGGGAATGAATCACCTCGAACGAAGAACCATTATCTTTATTCCTCAGGGATTCAGATACGAAACATATATATCTGTAGAATACAGAATTCCTCAGAAGAAATTTATCGACCTTTTCTGAAAATATACCGATAGAATCTCCTGCATATTTCTGAGACGGAAATCCGATAAATATAGTTTGCCCGTCATTGTTAATTACAGGTTTATAAATACTCTCTTCAAGGTCATTGGTATGAAATATATACAATACCAGATCAGGATTCAGCTGTCTGATTTTATGATGATAAAGGTAATATATGCTTCTAAGATTAAATGTCAGAATTCCTGCATTGATAACCTCAAAATCTTTTTTAAGAAATGACCTCAAATCGGAATCATCATTTAGAAGTCTCTGAAGCTGCTGAGGGATTGTATCCGAATATAGCACACCACCAAAAACGTGGGAATCACCGAGCACGACTATTCTGAAGATATTTCCGGGTTTTGGCACATCCACTTCATAGTTTCGAAGACCGAGTTTATTAAAATAAAAATCACAGTTTTTACATTTTTCACCGTTTGGAAGCAGCTCGAAAGGCAAACCATAGTAATCAGACTCCTTCGAAGGGAAATAAACAGGAGAACCAATCGTTACTTCTTTGATAAATGCCCTGAAAAGAATCTCGATAACAAATAACGAAATAACTATCGTGATAATTAATAAAATAAAATTAACACAATAAAACCTCAGTTTTTTCACTTTTTGCTGAAAAAAGAAGAAAGAGGGGAAATATAAAAGCTATATTACCCCTTTTCTTTTGACTACTTCTTGGGTTTTATGCCCTTGGGTCTTGGATTTGGTCTCCAGTTCATAACTAACCTCCTTATTATGTTTATCTCTCAAGCCAGAAGATTATTCTTCCGACCATCATCCCTGCGGTTCCTGTGGGCAGACCGAAATCTGCTCCTGTACCTCTGATATACTGACCTGTTGAAGTCTGAATCATCAGCTCTACTGAGCCCTGATCCTGTCCTGCTCCGGTGCCCGGCTTTCTGGTTACAACCTGCGGCTTGGACGGCAACCCTCTTCCGACCTGCAAACCGCTCCAAAGCAGATTTGCCCTCGCATTATCGGTGGTAATCTGATTGAGTCCTCCGGTAGAGAAATCAACAACTCTGAGTTTGGTATCACCGACATATGCCCTTTCAATAAAAGCCTTGTCCCAGTCTGTCCCTACAATTTCGTCGCGGGGCAAGAATGTCGTAATAAACACATTGAAACTAAATGCAATCGGCGCAGTTATAACTTTTTCACCCGCATTCATCTCGAAATACCAGCCCTGCGGGTCATAGGCGGCTGTTGCAGGATTATTTACCCTGTTGAGGTCCCCCTCTGTCAATGTAGTGGCCGTCGGGTCATCCTCAATAACATCCCTAATTCCGTAGAATTTCATAATTTTTTCATTGTCCTTATAAAGAACGTTAGACTTATCACCCGCACCAATAAAGAGATACACCTGTTCGAAGCTGTTGATGGCAACAGATGGCGGAGCCCAGAAAGACTGCCATTCCTTATCGGCACCATAGGCAGAGGAACAACAGCTGCAGTTTGTGGCACATCTGAGTTTTCCAAGTCTCTGTCCGCAGGCAAGAGAGCCTCCGCAACCGGAGCAGTTTACACACTGCTTTTTGGAACACGCCTTTTTACCGTTTTTGGCAGCAACTGCCGGCGCTGCAAAGAGTCTGTCGCCTTTCCAGCAATTATTCGAAACAGCCCCGCCGCAGGTTCTGACATAACCTCCCGAAATCGCCCCGAACTGCGAAAGGTCGAATCTCCAGACCTGCCCTCCGAGGTCACCTGTATAGACAGTTTCGATATATCCGTCACCGTTCTTGTCGTAGGCCTTCACCTGAGAGGCAAGGGCATATCTCATAAACCTCCTGTCATCAGTTGCAGAGGAATCAAATCCGTATTCCCACAGTTTCTGCATAGTCTTGAGGTCGAGAACAATCAGTCCTCTTCCTGCAAACTGATTATTGCTGGTGTCATAAGTCGGCATACCACCGGATTCAGCAGTCGGATCGCTCTCCGGCGCGTAGCCTGCACCAAAGATCGCAACCCACCTCTCTCTCTGTGATGCGCCGCTGTCACAGTTACCCACATCTGTACAAATCTTAACCTTGCCGATCGCGGGAGTCGAGGTAGTGAAACCAAGGTATTTGCTGGTACCTGCACCATCCGGGTTGGCATAATTGAATTCACCTACAAACAGAACAGGCTTCATATTGGCCAGATCAATCGTAGTAACATCCAGAGCAAAGACAGATTTTCCGCCGAGCCCGAGACCCGAGACCAGATAGGTCTTCCATTCACAGGATGCGTAGGTATACGGCCACGGACAGTCTTTTGTTGTATCGTTGGTATTACTGTATATCCATACATCCGAAACCTGAGGAGTCGCATCGACAAAATATCTTCTGTAAAGGACATCCGAATTAATATATTTACCTCCGTCCCAGTTTGCCACAAGGCTGTTATACGGCACACCGGTATCCCACGAAAAGTACTTCTTCCCCTGTGCCCATGAAGGGACAATCTCTCTCAGCTGGGACAATACCGCGTTCGGGACAAAAGACCACATCTCACCTCCGGAATTTGCATCGGTTACGTAAGTTCCCGGAGCAATAATATCTCCGTTTATATTGTTTACCTGACAACCGGAGGTCTGGGCGACATAGACTGCGTGCAGCTGTCCGTCATTTGCGCCAAAATACATTATTTTAGGACGGCAGAAATTGCCTGCTACGAAGTTGGCATAAGCCGGGTCTGTTACCTGCTGGCCTGTACTCAGGTTTGCAACACTGATATCCGAATAGAACAGATTGGGTCTTCCTACCAAAACCGGGTCATTCCTGACATCTCCCATCACCCACGACAACAACCTTGTACCTCCGTCCCAGTAAGTCTTTATACCCTTAAAAATTGTCTCAAGGACCTGACCTCTTTCATCTGCGCCGTTATACAGAAGTCCCAGATCTGTTGCTGTAATCGCTGCATTGTCGAGTTTGTAAAGGTTTGCTCCCTTGCTTGTATAAATATTTCTCGATGTCATCGGATTTCCGTTTACCCACGAACCAATGCTGACTCCGGCATCCCAGATACCGCTCTTTGAATTGAGGTGTCTTCCTTCTGCAAAAACCACATTTACGGGGACAACGGGAAGAGGACATACATTCTGGTCACCGAAGCTGTATGCAACTACATGTCCTTCAAATAAAGTGGTCGTAGTCGGTGTAAAAAACGGTGCTATGTAACGGTTGGCATTACAATCCCACGGTTCAAACGGGTCTACATCAAGGACAGGCGAGGCAAGCCAGTATGTTTCGTTTATATCCACATTTCTGCTCCACAGACTGTTGAAATAGTGGTGAACTGCCCTTGCAACTCCTCTTAAGCACTCGGGGTTTGTAGAACTCTGGCAGTCATATCCGAATGTATCATCTGCGTTTACGGGAGATAGTGTCTTGTATGTCTTACCCATTCCGTACTGGCCGCCCATTTCATAGACCTGGGCATCCTTATCACCGATAATAATCACATCGGTCGAGACATTCTGCCTTCTGCAGTTGGTCTGGTGCGCTGTGGGAAGATACGGACATCTTCCTCCCCAGTAGGTTTGAGGATACGGATTCGGGTTCTGGCTGTAAACGTTGTCACCGTCGGGGATAGTATCAAACCGGGCCGCAAAGAGTGCCAGATCGTCAAAATAGTGCGTCCCGTTATTCGGGAAAATCACAGCCGGTTCCTGACCGTCGCCATCATAGTCACCTATTGTACTCAGTACCGAATGCTGGTCCTGTGAAGGATGCTGGGTGATAAATGCAAGGATAAATGCCTTATTCCCCAGATATGACTGATTGGTCAGGTCATAATTCAGATTGGATTTTATACCGTTGCCCCATGGAGTGGTATATGTAGCAACATCCGGACTGAAAATAGGAGCGGCACCCACGAAATACATACCTATTTCTGCCATTGTCTCTGCAATCGGAAACCACCCTTTCGGCAGTCTGTTGAAATTTGCACTGGTCAGAAACATATTCTCAATTGCTGTTACTGTGAAATTGGGGTCAAGGTCACTACTGGTAATATATTGCCTTATGCTGCCTCCGTGCCCGTCATTTGTAATAGGTAGTCTGTGATTGAAAGTGGCGAGACCATACCTGTAATCATTTCCAAACATATCAGGCCTCAGGTAACCGATCTGGGCATTTGCGGAATTACGGGCTAGGATTGCAAGGAGCGCAGCGTAGTATGTAGAGAAATAGTAATTAAACTCATCTGCTGTGTAATTTTTGTATGCAAGTGTCCTTGATACATAACCGGGATAAAATGCGGCTGTAACTCCTACTGTGCAGCCTGTACCTGTATTGGTAAATGTCAGTTGCGATGCAGCTGTCTCAGGGAATAATTTATATGTGGTTGTAAAAAAGGTACTGTTACAGTTTGCACTGGTAAAATTTACATTTCCCGTTGCAAGTCCGAAGTATCTCCTCGGACAATTGCTTAAACAGCCGGCCGGACAACCTGAAGCACCTGTGCAATCAACGTAAAGATTTCTTGGATATGCCCAGTCCATCATAGTCTTGCTGTCAGGCAGAAAGACCATTACATTCGGTTTTGCAGGTGCCTGAAGGGTATATATATCTTCCATTCCGGGGCCGGCATAAAGGGTATCAGACAGAATCAGGAGCCCGAATACACACATAATAAAAACAAGCTTAAGTCTCATCGGGCACCTCCTACATATAATTACTGGTCCCTGTCTGAACAGGGCCGTATTTGTAATAGACTATAGATTCTGAGAAAGACCTGCTGGGACCAGCACCTGTTACAAAGAAGAAAAATACTTTATGAACCCATTTATTATCGCTCCCCGGGATCTGTATATCCCTGTCCTGCATAACTCTTGTAAAGGCATTCTGGGTCGGGTCCATCGGATTGCTATAATAAAAAGGCATCCCTGTAGCGTAATTTGCCATCGGACCTGTTCTGAAACAGCACATCTCATTTAACGTGGCATTGTTGGGGTTGACTGCCGGATCAAGACAATTCATTGCGACTACCTGACAAAGTCCGATAACGGGATGCATCTGATTCTGGCCGGGAGCAGTACCATTAACAACATTATAGGGAATGGGAATCGTGACAGGCATCTGGGTATTAATCAGTTGTCTTATGACAGCGTGAACACCCGCCTCTGAGGCCATTGCGGCAAGTCTCTTTACCCTGTATGCACGCTCAATATCCTTCTCTATAGTAGAAGTGTAAAGGGACATATAAGCAAGTGCCGTAAGGGAAAAGACCATCAGGAGCACCACAAACATCGCAATACCTTTTTTATTTCCTGTAAGCATGGCTTACTCCTTATTTATCGTTGTAATCATCCTTCAGACCATAGGTATTCTTAAGACCTTTTATGGCCTGATAAAGCCTCCATCTGTAACCCGGTCTCTTGTCACTAAGTGTATAACTTCCGATTTTTGACCCGCTTGCCAGTACTGTTGATTCGGAAATACCCGAAATCCCGGTACCTCCGGCAGGTCCTTCCTTCTGATAATCAGACTTTTCGGATTTTGCGAGTATGCTGTACTGAACGAGCCTTATATTCGAAGCTGAATCAACCGTTGTAAAGTTGAAATCATCTACAAGAATTTTGTTTGAATGGTTCGGATTGGGCTTGACAGTATTGTCGGGCACATTATTCGCTCCGGTAGGTACCCAGAATCCAAAACTCAGCTGTAATGTACCTATGTTTTCCACAAGAGGAACAGCAGGTTCAAACTGGAGCGGATTGGCAGTCTGGGGAAGGAAATTGTCCACCATAAGAACCGGTCTCGGGTCAGCAGCATTCCAGTAAGCAGTATCTACCGCAGGATTTATCATCCTGAACTGTGTAATATAACCTTTGAATACAATACCCTGACCTTCGTGATACTGAAATATTGAAGATGGGTCATCCCTGTGTCTGTATTTAGTATTGACGTTATTGATTCTGTTAGGTTCACTAAGCTGACATTGCAATATATAAAACTGTCCTTTGCAGAAAGGCGAGGTCGACCCCGAGAGTTGCGGAGCAACTGTTATCCTGTACAGTGCCGAATTCCTCATATTGGAGACAATAATAAGGTCCCCGTTCTGGAAGATATTTCCTTCACTTGCACAATATGTAAACTGAAAGTACTGATTGGCAATTACCTTTCCTGCCTTTGCCGCCAGCCTGACAAAGGGCAATCCTCCGTAAATAACTGTAAGAACATCGCTTACTGTAGGATTGGCAGGGTGTTCACTGCTCGGGATAAAAGCGGGTTGCGTAATCAGATTGTTTACAGCGACATCATTTACACCGAAGACACCTTTTGTCATATAATACTGGTTGCTGCTGGGAAGACCGAGGATCACATCCGGCACTCTGATTCCCATCTCGATTGCGCTCGTTCTCGTAGCCCTCTGCCCGCCTGTAATGCCGGAGCCGGCGTTTCTCAACGCCGCCTCTATGTAATCAGCCGCTATACGCCCGTTCTGCTGCATATCCGCTATCTCCTCCTCCATCTTCATAGTCCTCTCCTGTGCAAGATATGCACCGGCCACAGAGACGAGAAAGATAGCAAGAATACCTGTAGAAACCAGGACTTCAATCAGCGTAAAACCGCTTTCTCTGGAACCTGCTCTTAGCATTACTGACACCTCCCTCTCAGTCCGTCTCCGAGATTGCAATAGACAAACTTACTTGCCCCTACCTTCTGGCAGGCAGCTACACTCGCAGAACCCTCACCAACCTCATCAGCTGTCTTGACATTCTGCCATGGCCTCCAGTAGACACATACAGAGACTCTGTGAACGTCCTGAACAGGGACATTGCGGTCGACTCTCCAGACACGGACATACTCCACACCATTTATCGTTACTGTGTGCTGGTGAAGCGGATTCGTACCACTATCACCCGGGTCAGCAGGAGGACAGGGAGCCGGATTATCCGGACAGGGATTATTTACAGAACCGCCTACATTTCCGTCCTGGACAGGTATTGCATTCCAGCTCACACCCTGATAGATCTGATAGAAATTTTCCAGTGTATCCATAGCCAGATTGGTGGCAATGGTCTTCTGGCTGGAGACCGTATTCAGAAAGGTAGCGGTAGTAAACATCGGGAAGATTCCTATAGTAAGTACGACCGTCAGTATAGCACCCGCTACAAGCAGTTCAATCAGAGAAAAGCCGCTCTGATTGTTAACTACTGGCAATTTGCTGACCATCCTATACATAGCCTCACCTTGCCTGTAAATGTTATTATGTCAACCATATACTGGTCTTCCACGTTGTTGAGAGCACCTGTGTTCGTAATCTCATAATTGCCTGTCATTCCTTTATTGGTTCCGACGTAGATTCTGTACCTGCCTCTGAATTCACTTGCCGTCCCGTTGTAAACAGACATAGTCCCGTCAGGCCTGCATCTGATCGCCTCCACCGTATTCTTCTGGGAAGGAACGGCTGGACAGATATTGTTGGGGCAGGGTTCGAGGGAGTAAATATCTACGTAAATCTCTCCCACCGCCTCTGTCCTGAACCTCCCGGAAAGTCCCTGTATAAAGGCAAGCCTCGGACCCAGATTATTGAACGGTCCTTTCATCCCGGCCGGATCAGGGGCACTTTCATTCCCCCATCTTACAGCAGTATTCGCCCTTGTCGGTGAGAGCGAAAACCCATCACCGCTGTAGAGAGAGATACCATTGGGAACAATTCCGCCGTCCTGCGTATTGTAGGTATTTGCATCATCGAGGTTCATTACAAAAAGATGGTCCACTGTATTGGCAATCGCCCTTGTGCGGCAAAGTTTCAGAAGCCTCGCTATCTCCTGCGTATAGGATTTGGCATCAATAGAATTGACAGTCGGGGTAAGCGCCGAAACGGAGATTGCTGCAAGTATTGCAAACATAGCGACCACTATCATCATCTCAAGAAGTGTAAAACCTTTTTTGTTCATCGCCTTCTCCGTAGCTAAATAGTTAAAGACATAGCCAATAACAATACTACGATAATATGGTATTCAAGAATCATACCAGATTAAACCTTGTGGATGCCTTTGTCGTTGTTTCAAATTTTACCAATAAAATCAACATATTAAACCCAAAGGTGCCAGGTATAAGGGTTGCTTAATATTAGACTTACAACAAACTTTGCAGAGCACTACGCAAATATTTGCACAGCTGGTTGCCCTTTCAACCTTCAGGTTCAGTACCAGATACTCAGGATTGATTACCACCTGTAACCGGGTACAACGGCCAGGTCACTTACCGTCAGTTCGAATGCACTTACATAATCCTGCTCAAAATAGCAAAATACCCCCAGAGCCGCAAGAGAACCGATTTTGAGAAAAGCGGGATAGAGATTCAATCATCTGCTACTATTTGGTTGAAAATTCTGTTTAAGGTGTTAATTCAGGGAGGCGGGAGGCAAAATATGGATATCAAACCATCAGACAAATTCAGTGGTCAGAAAGAAGGTATCTGGAAGAGACTTAATCTTTTTATATCGGAGGCAAAATCAAAGGGGAGAGATATCATCAATCTCGGGATTGGCTGTCCCGACCAGAAACCCGCACCTGTACTTGTCAATATGTTATCAGAACTGGTAAAAGACACCTCTTTATACGGCTATCCGTTCTCTGAAAAAGAACTCCACATTGAAATTTCAAACTGGTACAAAAGAAGGTTCAATGTAACAATTGACCCCGAGACCGAAATCATTCACACAATCGGTGCTCAGGAAGGTCTGACAAATTTGCCGGTTGCACTCCTGAATACCGACGAGATTCTGCTATATCCGGACCCGGGCTATCCGCTCTATGGCTATCTCCCCGCCTTTGCATCTGCGAGAGGCTTTGGTTATCCTCTCGAGGAGAAAAATAATTTTCAGATTGACTTTGGGAGAATACCAAAAGAAGTATTGAAAAAATCAAAGGCGATCATTGTGAATTACCCTTCCAACCCGCTTGCTGCAACCATAGAGAAGGATGGATTGAGTGAGATTGTCCGTTTTGCAAAACAGCACAATATAATCGTCATCTATGACAACACCTACTGTGAGATTGCATTCGACGGATACAGACCACCAAGTATATTCGAGATAGAAGGGGCAAAGGATATCGCCGTAGAACTTCACTCCTTCTCAAAGACCTACAATCTACCCGGAATAAGGCTCGGCTTCTTTGCAGGAAAGAGGGAGATTATCAGGATTCTCTCCGACGTGAAATCAAATATTGACTTCGGAGTATTCAAGCCATTCCAGAGACTCGGGGCGTATGCTTTAAAATCCGAAGAAGTACAGAATTATGTCAAATCGACCGTTGAGACTTACAGGAGGCGGAGAGATATAGTGGTTGAGAAACTCAATCGCTGCGGATGGAAGATAAACAGACCAAAAGCGACTTTCTATATTTTTGCAAAACTCCCTGAATTCATCAGGGATGAAGAGGAGTTCGTCCGCAGTCTCGTGCTGAATACCGGGGTCGTAGTCCTTCCCGGGACAGCGTTCGGGGAAAACGGAAAGGGATACATCAGAATGGCACTGGTACACAGGGAAGAGGTCATCTCGGAGGCAATTGACAGAATAAACAACTTTATCAAAAACTGTACCTAAGACTTACTTCATCCAGTCAGGAATACTCTCTTCTGCCTGTCTCTTTACATCATCATCAACAAAAGCGGCAACTGTCTTTATTGCCGCAAGAAGTACACCGAGGTCATCGGTAAATCCAATACCCGGGAGCACATCCGGAACCGCATCAGAAGGCAGGATAAAATATGCGATTGCTCCTATAATAACCGCCCTTGCCCACGCGGGACAATCCTCTCTCTTCATCGCATAATAGAGCCACAAAACCTTCTCAATAACCTCTCTGCCGGCCGCTTTGCCATATTTAGCAATCTTATTCCAGAAGCTCTTCTCAGAAAATCTGTTCTTTGTCATATCTTCACAACTTAACAAAAATCAGTTGATAAGATTACAGCCGCAACCTGAGGAGGATTCTTCCGGACTCTGCACATCAGCTCCGGCATCTTTCGGGATAATCATAGCATCTGAACCGCCTGCGATACAGCAGAAGCCCTCTTTATTACTGGTCGTCATACAGAGAGTATCCGTTTTTACAGGAAAATCTGAGTCCGGACAATACCCTAATCCTGATTCTATACAGACCCCGTTTGAGCACTCTTTGTATATTACTGTATCGGCAGTAGCAGTATCTTCAGAAAGTTCGGAATAGGTATCCTTTTCAACAGGGGTATCGGCAGAGCTTACATCCTGAATATCATCGGGGGAAGAGTTGTCGGAATAAGAGATATCTGCTGATATAATGTCCCCGAAAGTATCCGTCATACCTGCATCAGAGGAAGCGCAGACCCACTCGCACATACCTCTTCCGTTGCAGGTCCAGTCACCGGTACAATTGCAATTCGGCGATACACCTGCACAATCAGACTTGTTGCCGCACTCCTTTTCCGTCTCACAAATACCCCCTGTAAGAATCAATTCAGCAAATGCCGAAGGATTCTTCCCCTGTCCTATACCTTCCGTAAACTGGACAAATCCCTCTCTGCCGTTTCCGTCGTTATCATTTATCAGGAAGCTTAACCCTGCCACCTTACCGATAACCGGTTTCAATGGCGACAGATTACTAAACGGTATCGACACTTCGTATGTCAGAGTATCACCGGACTTTTTATAATCTGCGACCATCTTAAGAGACGGGGCGGTTATCGGAGCCACCCACCTGTATGAAACCACCGAATTATTCACGAGCGCAAACCCTATCTCATAGTCACCGTCAGAATCATAGGTCATCTCTGTCCTGTCGAAATCAGAGTCGAATGCCATCTGAACCGAGTCTCCCTTCCAGATATTTTCGGCAGTCTCACTATTAAAATTCGCATCTTTAATTACCGCAGCAACATAGAGATTGTTCTCATCCCACATAAAATAAAACCTGCCGCTGATATCATTATCTCCGCTGCTGTCAGATGTGAGCCTCACATAATCCTTCGTTGCAAGTACTGCAGGTTGATTTAAAAAGAAGTCTTTCAGGTCTCCGTCAATCACAGGCGGACTGTATGTCCTTACTGCCTTCACAACCTTTCTGTCAGAAGTCCCTGCATCGGTAGTGATTGCATCCTTACTATTTATATCCGAATAAGGTATATCATACCCCGCATCAATCTGGGTTCCTCCCTTAAATTCAGGGTGTTTGTCCATAAAGTCCTTCAGATAATAATATGCCGGCTTGAACAGAAAATTGTCCTGATAAGTATTATCGGCAGGTGCTGTCCTTCTCAAAATCCCATAACCATCAATATCGCAGTCCGGTATATCCGTCCCGCAGTCGTAGATTTCATAGAAAAATGTATTTGTCCACCACACGCGTTCAATCTGGGCTTTAAGCACGAGTTCGTAGTACAGTCTCTGGTTATTCATCTCGGAAGAATCCGCAGGCGGCTTGCATCTGTAACCGGTCTCTGTTATCCATACTTCCTTGTTTGTAATACCATATTTTGCAAGCGCCTCATAAAGCGCCATACGGGTCGAAAAAGTCCTTTTCTTCTCGAGCGCATTGAAAAAAGAATCCGAGGTATATCCGGCCCAAGGGTCAAGCTCAGGAAATGTCTGATAAATATGGTGAGTAATTATATCCAGTTTATCTTTGGCCCTCGAGAAGATTGTATTGTAAAAATCATTCAGCACATCCCCGACATTTGCAAGTTCGGGACCGAGTGAATAACACTCCGGACAATTATTCTTGATAGCAGTATAACCCGGCACTACTATCAGGTCCACATACTGGTCGGCAGTCCCTTCCCAGAAGCCGCCCAGATTCACCTCGTTCCAGAGTCCCCAATGAGATATCTTCCCCCTGTATCTCCTGACGGCCTCCGCAAGAGCCTTCTCATAAAGCCCCGGTTTCGGCACATCATTTCCATACGATTTTCCGTCATTGTTGCCGGATGACGCCCACTGGGGAGTATAGGCAAATGTGGCAAAGACCTTAAGATTGAGTGATAATGCCTTGCTCACAACCCTGTCGATTTCGCTCCAGTTGAATTTACCCTGCTGAGGCTCGACATCGAACCAGTTGACATCAATTCTTACCCACGGGATACCCGCCGCAGCAACGGCATCATATACATCGTTATGAAGAATGTGTGTATTTATACCGAGTGAATTATCCCCCTGTGCACCGGTCAGAATGAATGAGAAGAAAATAACAGGTAATACAAAAATACTAGATAATCTTTTCATTTTTCACCTCACCTGATAGAGCAGATGATACGATCATTTTTACTCAAACTCAATCGGAAAATTCAACCGGCGATTTTCTGACTTACCTGAACAAATCATACCGATAACTGCCTGCATATGCCCTGTTACAGTCCCGGTTCGCCCAGAACATAATAATTTCAGATCTGCTTTACAAATATGTTGCCTAATCATCAAATATAGAATACACCGCTTATCTGACTATGTATACCGGAGAGATATCTGCATTACTGGCGAGTGTAATATGGGCAACGGGTGCAACCTTCTTTACCCTCGCTGTCACAAATATAGGCCCTTACAGACTGAATTTCATAAGATTAAATCTCGCCTTTATCTTCCTGCTCGTACTCCTTCTTTCTACAAAAGGAAGCGTCTTTCCCGTCAATGCGACCTTTGATAACATCCTCTGGCTCAGTACCTCGGGCATATTAGGACTGGTATTAGGGGATTTATGCTATTTTGGTGCATTGAAATACTTAGGTGTCAGAATTACAATGCTCTTCTTTACACTCGCTCCTCCTGCTGCGGCACTTTCAGAATGGATTATTCTGAAGGACATAATATCCCGCGGGGCATTTCTCGGAATGGTAATCGTTATTGCAGGCATCGTAATAGTCATTACCGGCAAAAACGAAAACAGCGACAAAAAATCATACTCTTTTAAGGGAATATCGCTCGCAATTCTGGCTTCTCTTCTTCAGGGAATAGGACTTACCATATCAAAATTCGGAATCGGAGGACTCGATGCCGTTGAATCAACCTATCTCAGGATGATGAGTGCATCTTTCTCGTTCTCTCTCTTCTATCTCATTTTCAGGAAGAATCTGCCGGAATATATCAACAAAAAAGGCAGAATCGTATATCTGTATTCATTTTTCGGAGCATTCTTTGGCCCTTTTCTGGGTGTTATTCTCTCTATGAATGCGATAAGATACACACATTCGGGAATCGCTCAGACATTACTCTCCCTGACTCCCGTAACCATAATTCCGTTTTCCATATTCGTGTTCGGAGACAGAATAACCTTACGTTCGGTTCTGGGTACAATTACTGCCCTGACAGGTGTGACTGTTCTGATATGGCTAAAATAGTTCTTGTCTTTTTAATCCAAATAAACTAATATCTGACTGAAAAGTAACCGAAGGAGTATTTGAATGAACAACGGTTTGTTGTCCCAGAATTATCTTGAATACATAATAAACGGGATACCGGCACAGGTCTATTTCAAGGATGTAAATCTTGTCTACAGGTGGGTAAATGACAGATTCATTCAGTACAAGGGCCTGAGCAGGGAAAATATAATAGGGAAGAAGGATACCGATATCTATCCTTCGGAACAGGCAAATAAGATTATTAAAGAGGATAGACAGGTCCTTGAAAGCGGTTTCGAAATATATTACGAGCATTACAGCCGTAATACAGACCGCTATTTTGCGATCAGAAAAACCATGGTAAAAGATGAAAAAGGAGAAGCTCAGGGGGTCCTTGCTGTAATACTTGATATCACCGAAGAGAAAAAAGCAACAAAAGAACTGGAAATTGCGAAAAAGGAGATTGAGGAGTCAAGGGAGAAATTCAAGGATATCCTCGAGAATGCCAACGATTTTATTATCAGTATGGAGACAGACGGTAAAATCATTTATGCGAACAGGTCATTTCTCGATACTATGAGAATCACCGAAACAAATGTAAGAAAATATAATTTCTTTGACTTTCTCAGTACTAATTCACGCGAGCAGGTATATATAATCTTCGATTCAATAATGAAAGGCATAAAAATAAGCCACTCCGAATTTACACTTATCACACCGGACGGAAGACAGATAATAGCCGAAGGCGGTTGCACATACAGAGAATTTTCAGGTAGTACGAAGTACGTTCTGACAATATTAAGGGACATCACCCAACGTAAAAGCGACGAGGAAAAGATAAGGTTTCTGGCATATCACGACGTACTGACAGAACTTCCGAACAGACTCCTCTTTTTAGACAGAATCAATATGGAGATCAACCGCTCCGTCAGAAACGGAACCTTTCTGGCAGTAATTATGATGGATCTGGACAAATTCAAGAATGTCAACGATTCACTGGGTCATAATGCCGGTGATATGGTGCTCAGGGAGGTCTCGGTAAGAATACGCAATGTAATCAGAAAGATCGATACTGTTGCAAGAATGGGAGGAGATGAATTTATTATAGCCCTTTCGGACCTCAAAAATATAAGAGACATAGAAGAAATTGCAGAAAGGATAATCGAAGAGATTTCCCACCCATATAATATTGAAGGAAGTATTGTAGAAATCGCACCGAGTCTGGGCATAAGCCTCTTCCCGGAGGATGGAAACGAAGCAGACACACTTATAAGAAAGGCTGACATAGCTATGTACAAAAGCAAAACGCGGGGAGGAAAATCGTATTCCTATTACTCAAAGTGAGTAAAATTTACCACAAACTGAAATAAGTAAGGCCTGTCAATTAGTAAGAACAAACAAAAATAGTAATTAGTCATTAGTTAGTCATTGATATAATCCGCTCAATTCTACCCGGCACCTACGGCAAAATATCACATTAAATCAAGAGGTTAAAACACCCATTTCAAAAAGATACCTGTATTTATGAAAGGTGGGTTGTCCTCCATATT
>DYEF01000082.1 GCA_020725805.1 Bdellovibrio sp. | reverse complement strand
TCCCTATTACCCCCCATAGGGAAACATATACTTTTCCCTGTAATTCCACTTTAATCCCTAACTTTTCTTTATATCCAAACCTATTAAATGTAACATTTCTACTTTGCAGATAATGTAACATTTCTATTTTGGAACAACAATCTATACTAAGTCCATTTGCTAATTCCCAATAATCTGGTACTCTATCATTATCTTGATCTTCCAGAGGATTGTATCCCTTTGGCCACCACTCAAGCCATTTGTCCTTGTGAAACTTTTTATATATACACACCTCCGCAAATGTATATATTGCCTTATTCATATTATCCCTGATTATAGCAGTAACTTTACTTAAATCAATAAAAGTCAGGTCAATGCTATTCTGGATTGCTGTAAACTCAACTGATACAGATGGATTTTCGATGTTATCTCTCTGATTAGACTTTTATATAATTATCTAGGAAACGGAATTAAATACAACCTGAGGAAGATAATAAAATTTAATATCACAAGATATATCTCCGCAAAAATATTATTTAGTTAATTGTTAAAATTATTCTCCATAAGTTATGGGATGCTCTTCTAAAAAATGTTTACCCACAACAAAATCAGGACCTTTATAGTTTTTAATCATCTTTTCTATTACTTCTCTCTCTACACCATTGATATTATTTGCAACCTCTTTTAACCTCGTTATACATCCATCATTATAAAATATCTGGCATGCCGTTGCTCCATATACTATTTCTATACTATCCTTTGATTTAAGTGCCTCATCTATAAATTCTTTTGCATAAGATAATTTAGCACTAGAAACGTATATTAAAATACTATGCTTTTTATTCACATTTCCTTTTTTATATCTCTCCCATAGTAGCTCTTTAATCCCTTTCTCTCCTTTACAGCTGTCAAGATATGCTGGAAATAAATAAGTTACACCTGTCTTTGTTTCTTCTTTCTCTGCCAGATCTAAAAGAAGGTTAATCTTCGATATACAGTTGTCATATTTATTTAATTCAATCTCAACAATTAACCTCCTAAGATGATTTACTAAATAGTTATAGTTGGGCTCTGTCCATCTTTCTTTATACATCTCAAACAATTCTATAATAAAGGGAAGTATTCTCTCTCCTTCTCTCTTCATCAATATTCTAAGTGCTGCTATTCTTGTAATTTGTGACAGATCTTCACATCTTGCTATCAATTTGAGCTCATTATTTGATAGATTCATCTTCTTCAACCGCCCTACCTCATCTCTTATATTAATTGAAATTAATATATCTTTCATCATCTCTGCTCGTAAACTTCTATATTCTATACCTTTTGCTTTTAAATAATTCATATGCTTTTTGGATATCTCATCACTATTGTACTTAAACTGTGATAAATCTAGAGCAAACGTTTTAGGTGAAATAAATAACGTTAAAAAAATTGATAAAAATAATTTCCTAATATTCATATCTTGTTCCTCCTATCTGTTTAATAATTTGACCCAGGGCTTAACCAGTCATTTGTTGATGATTTATCAGGGTAGTTTTCCTCTATATCCGCTGCTCTTGTTTCTGCCCACCTTTTATAACAAACATTGTACCTAGTATAAGAATCAACACATCCAGCAAATATATAAAAATTATTAGAGTCAGACTCCCACTCATCTCTTAGAAAATTTTTATCCTGATCTTTATTAGGGTCAAACGGCTCACCTCCCCAAACAACCTGTCTGAAATCTTCTTCATGCTTATTCTCATGCGCCATCACAGCTGTACAAGCATGGTAATCTGTCCATCCTTCCCTCCTGCTACTTTTACATCCGTCATAGATTATTATATACGTCCAGCCATTAAGTGTTGGATACCAATAACCAATCTCATCATTTGCACTGGCACTATTTGGATTATACTCCCTCCTTGTCAAAGTTGAAGGAGCAGGAACATCCTGTCCCCAATAGAAATACCAATTTGGTGTATTTGGTTGTGAGCCTGATGGATATGGATGATTTTTTGCCTCTTTGGGGAAAAATATCTTCACCCAAATATTATCAAGAGCCATATTGTAAAAATAATTAAAACCTCTTACATCAAGGTATACCCTCTTTACTCCAAAATCATTATTGTTCAATGGTAGACCTGTAAATGTTACCTTGTTCTCATACGTCTCCGAAAATGTATATATTGTCTTATTCATATTATCCCTGATTATAGCAGTTACTTTACTTAAATCAATAGAAGTCAGGTCTGTGCTGTTCTGAATTGCTGTAAACTCAACAGATACTGGTGGATTTTCGATGTTATCATTTTCAGATGGTTTTAAGACTACGATTTCAGGTGGAGAATTACAACCAGTAGATGAAGACTCACTCTTATATCCTGACAAAATTGCAATTGAGACAAATAAAAACGAGAGTATAAAAACACTAAAATATCCTCTCATAAATTCCTCCAAAGTTTATTCTTAGTTTTCTGATTTTTGGATAAACTACACGATAGATAGATAGGTGTGAGAACTGAAATTTCTTATCTCATACATCAATACCCCCGGCACTGATGTTTACAAAATTAATTATACAGAATTCAAAAAAGAATGCAGAAAAATTTTTATTCTCTCTTAAAATGCCCATAAGTTTTAAAATCCTAAAAAGTTCTCCCATAA
Organism: Bdellovibrio sp.; assembly: GCA_020725805.1. Classification (GTDB taxonomy): domain Bacteria; phylum Myxococcota; class SpSt-1050; order SpSt-1050; family SpSt-1050; genus SpSt-1050. The sequence continues at coordinate 5,020 of DYEF01000082.1, read as the reverse complement.
TATCGCCTTCAGCACTTCAGCTCTTCAGCTCTACATCGCTTCGGTACACTCAATTACTCAGCGACCTTGGTATTAAAAGGACATTGAGTAGGCGAAGCCTTATCGAAATGTCCATCTTGGCGGTGGCTTCGATACGCTAAAGCTACTCAGCCACCTTAATAGTCCTATCACCTTCAGCACTTCAGTCTTCAGCACTAAATAACTGTGGTCTGTGGACTATGGACTGTGGACTATAATATACTTACGCACCCGACTGATTGAAATTACCCTTCTTTCTTATGGCAGGTGAGGAGGCCGCAGTTCTTTCTGCACTTTGCCATAATACTTCGCATCTTCTCTGCTATATCGGAGTTAAGAATATCTTTCAGCTTTTCTCTCCTGACATTGCCGATTGCGTTACCGTTGTTGAAGTTTCGCATATGGGCACAGAGGACGATATCGCCCGTGAGTTCCAAAAAAATATTCTTATTGTGTGAGTCACAGACTGCCTCACCGGTAAATTCCGGATTTCTTATATAACTTACGAACCACTCAACATCACTTCTTGAGAGAAAGACGAACGGGTCATTTTTATATTTTTCATAGACTGATTCTATTTGCTGTATTGCTTCTTCTTTCTCTCTAAAGAAGTGTTCATTAAAAAACCTATCCTCCTTTGATACCATTGCAAATGTCGGATTAATAATCTGAAAGAGGACACCGCGCACACCGAGAGAACGGACAAATTCTATGTACTCAGAGAGATACCTGATGTTTTCATCGAAGATAATGGTTGTAACTGTAATTTCAGTCGTTGAATCCGACGATAATTTATTGATACTAACTAGTTTTTTTATTGTATCCAGTGTCTTCTCAAAGGCGTCCTCTCTACCCCTAAGCCTATTATGGATATCAGGCAGATGGCTGTCGAGCGAGACGGTAATATATGTTGGTCCATCTGTAATAAGCCTTCCTGAGGTCTCATCGTCAAAACGGTATCCGTTTGTAACGCAGGCAGACTTTAGTCTTTTTTCTCTTATGTAGCGGGAGATTTCAAAGAACTCATCTCTGTGAATAGTAGGTTCCCCGCCGTTGATTACAACTATTCCATTGGGATTAAGCTCGCAAAACTGGTCGATTACATCCTTAAATTCACCTATACTTAGTTTGTCTTCAGGGTCTTTATATGTCCAGAAGTGACACTGCTGACATCTGAGATTGCACTCTCTTGTAATGGTGAGATACAGATAGCGCGGCAGACTCATAGAGAGCGCATATTATAATCCTTTTGGCAGAATTTAAAGAAAGAAAACAGAAAAATATCCAAACAAACAAAGCAAACAATGGTCTGTTTTTATTTACCCAAAACCCAGTTTTGTGTTATAAACATCCTTGCCTGTTTTTGTGAGGTGATTATGCAGGATGATTTTAAGAAGATTGAAAATCTGAGCAGGATACTCAAAAAGAGATTCGGCAGGATTCCAGAGACACTCCTTGTGCTTGGCTCGGGACTCGGATTTGTTGCAGATATTCTTGAGAATAAAACCATTATCCCATATAAATCACTAAAAGATTTTCCGGTCTCGACGGTTGCAGGACATGAAGGCTTACTTATAAAAGGAGACTTAAACAAAAAAGATGTTCTGCTTATGAAGGGGAGATTTCATTATTACGAGGGGTATTCGATGCAGCAGATCGCCCTTCCGTTCAGGGCAATCTTTTATTCGGGTGTAAAGAGAATGATAGTCACAAATGCTGCCGGAGGCATAAATAAGAGTTTCAGAAAAGGCGATATAATGCTGATTACCGACCATATAAATCTCATCGGGGATTCGCCACTAATTGGCAAAAATTACGAGAAGCTCGGGCCGAGATTCCCGGATATGACCTATGCCTATTCAGAGAGACTAAGAGAGATTGCCATAAAGTGTGCAAGGAGATTAAAAATAAAGCTGCAAAGCGGTGTATATGCAGCAATGCACGGACCAACCTATGAGACACCTGCCGAGATAAGATATCTCAGGACAATCGGTGCCGATGCTGTTGGTATGTCAACCGTGCCTGAGGTAATCGTGGCAAATCATATGGGAGTAGAGGTTCTGGGATTTTCGGCAATTACGAATATGGCTGCAGGGATAGAGAAGGTAAAACTCTCGCATCAGGACGTGAGCGATGTTGCCGAGAGAATAAAAGAGAGATTTTATAGCCTCATTGCCGGGGTCGTAAAAGAGTTATGAAGAAGATTCATCAGATATTATTCGAGCACTCCTCTGCGGTAATGAAGAATGCTTATTCACCGTATTCCAAGATAAAGGTTGGTGCTGCCGTTATCACAAAGGACGGATTTATCTTTGCGGGCTGCAATGTGGAGAATTCGAGTTATGGTGCGACCATCTGTGCTGAACGGGTTGCCCTTACAAAGGCAATATCCGAGGGATTCAGTAAATTTAAGGCTATCGGCATAATTTCGAACAGGTTCGATTTTATTCCGCCCTGCGGTATATGCAGACAGTTTATCCTTGAACTTGCGCCGGATATCGATGTATATCTCTTCAACTCAAAAGGCGATTTTAAGAAATTCAGGATATCAAAACTTCTGCCCAAGGGGTTCAGGATAGGAGAATAAATATGGGATACAGGGAGATTATTCAATCTGTAAGAAACGAAGGACGAAATACCCTGACTGAATATGAATCCAAAAAGATTCTGCGTGAATTCGGGATTCCGGTTGTGAGTGAATATTTCATAAAAGACATATCAGAACTGAGAGAGCTCTCACACATAAAATTTCCTGTTGTGGCAAAAGGGATATCAAAGAGCATTGCCCACAAGACCGAAAAGAATCTCGTAAGACTCTATATCAAAAACGGGGACGAACTAAGAAGAGAGTTTGAAGAGCTCAAATCTGTAGACGGCGTCGAGGGCGTCCTTGTATCCAGTCAGATTACCGACAAGAGAGAGTTTCTGCTCGGCCTGAAATTTGACCAGCAGTTCGGATATACCGTTGTATTCGGGCTCGGAGGAATCTTCACGGAAGCACTAAAAGATATCTCCATCAGGGTCTGCCCTGTATCGGATGAGGATGTTATGGAGATGCTATCCGAAATCCGCTCATCGAAGCTTCTGGGTTCTATCAGGGGATATCCGCCTGTAAATTCCGAAAAACTAAAGGAGATGATTATCTCCCTTTCAAAACTGCCGGAGAAGATACCTGAGATATCCGAGGTCGACATAAATCCCGTTATGTTCGAAGACGGAAATCCTGTCGCTGTCGATGCCCTTGTTGTACTGAAAGATTAAAATCTATCTTCTTATCCACCAGAGGTCTCTGCCTATTGGCCGGTAGTTTCTCTTTCTGAAGATAAAGAGGAGAGCCATACCAGCGACAAATCCACCGATATGAGCCCACCAAGCAACTCCTCCGGTCGATGCATTCTGGACGCCGAGGCTTAAGACCCCGGAGAAGAACTGCATAATAAACCAGAAACCGAGCACAATAAGTGCCGGAAGGGCTACAAAATCAATATAAAAAAACAGAACAATCAGTACAACGACCCTTGCAGTCGGATAAGAGAGCATATACGCTCCCAGTACTCCGGCAATAGCACCGGAGGCGCCTACTGAAGGAATGGTCGATGAAGGATTAAAGAGGATATGCGTAAGGCTTGCTATCAGACCACAGAGAAGATAGAAGACGAGATAACGCAGGTGTCCCATCCTGTCCTCTACGTTATCCCCGAATATCCACAGGTACAGCATATTACCAAGGAGGTGAAACCAACCCCCGTGCAGAAACATAGAGGTAAAGAGCGGAATAATCCTTTCGGCCGCACCGATATAGACAATCCGGTCTCCGGCAATGTAATAACTTGCAAAGAACTTTGCAGGGACGACCCCGAAATTACCAAAGAGCAGATTCAGCCTGTCACCCAGCGAGACCTCGACCAGAAAGAAGAAGATATTCAGGATAATCAACGTTATATTGACTATCGGGAATGTCCTCGACGGTATATCATCCTTGAGTGGAATCAATTATGTCATCCTTTCTTATCCCAAAACACCTGAATGCGTTATTTAGTACCGTATCGGAGAGTCTTTCGATACCCGTCCCCCTCAGAGCCGACACGAATTTGTATGTCTCGGCAATATAGGCAGGTTCATTTCTCTTTCCCCTGTACGGGACCGGCGCCAGAAACGGGGCATCTGTCTCGATGAGAATACGGTCGTCGGGCAAAAATCTTGCCACCTCCTGCATCTCTGTTGCTTTTTTGAATGTAACAATCCCCGGGATGGAGATATAAAACCCCATATCGAGAACCGTCTTTGCCTGCTCCCTGTCCCCCGAAAAACAGTGAAAGACCCCTCTAATCTTCTTTCCGGCAGATCTGATAATATCAACGGTCTCCTTAAAAGAATCCCTCGAATGTATAATAACAGGGAGATTCATCTCTGATGCGAAACCGAGAAAATCTGCAAATGTATCCTTCTGGATATTCTGCGGCGAATGATTGTAATAAAAATCCAGCCCAATCTCACCTATGGCAACCATTTTACTGTCAGAAGACTCTCTTCTGATTCTGCCGAAGATTCTGTCGAGCCTCTGCCTGTACTCGTTCCTGTCTTGCACTCCCAGGTCAGCATCGTGAGGATGAACGCCAAGAGCATAAAAAAGACCGAATCTGCCGGCAATCTCTATTGTACTATCAAAATTATCCGCCCCGTAACCCGAACCTATAGTTATCAGATATCTTACACCGGCCTCTCCGGCGCGATTTATAGTCTCTGCGATATCATTTCTGAACTCAGGCGATGCAAGATGTAGATGTGTATCAATCATACTTAAAAAAAGACCCGGCTGCAGAATATAACAATTAAAAACATTTATGCAATATGAATTTTGCATGTAACTGCAACGTCAAAATGTTACATTTCTGCAAAATTAAAATGTTACATTTTTCGGCTTCATTGATTTTCATATAACTGCCTCACTATATTCTTTTACTATCCCTGATTTTGTTTTGCAAAGTCTTTTTCCTTTGTA
>DYEF01000004.1 GCA_020725805.1 Bdellovibrio sp. | reverse complement strand
TGTTAATAAATGAGGCAACGACCATCGTTGACCTCTAATAAATGAATGTGGCATTTGACCACAAAAAAATATGGAGGACAACCCACCTTTCATAAATACAGGTAATAAAGGTAGAGCTTATAAGCTATTCCAAGCGGATAATATCTGGTAATTAAATAATCCGGGTAATAAATTTTTTTTGAACTGAATTCTGCTGAAAAATTTTGGTAGTTTGAAAAGATTGCAGGAAAAGAATTATCTCTTGCTGTACTGGAATCTCTTCCTTGCCTTCTTGCGGCCGTATTTCTTACGCTCGACTTCCCTTGCATCCCTTGTGAGGAAGCCGGCCTTTTTGAGTACCGGTCTCAGCTCGGGTTTGTATTTAATGAGTGCTCTGGATATTCCTGCCCTTACAGCCTCGGCCTGACCTGATTTGCCTCCGCCGGTGGCGTTTACGATTGTGTCGAGTTCGGATAATGTATTGGTAATCAGAAACGGCTGTCTGATTATAATTCGGCTGGTTTCACGCGGAAAGTAATCATTCAGGGTCTGGTCGTTGATCTTTATATCTCCCTTGCCGGGTCTCAGGATTACTCTTGCAACCGCTCTTTTTCTTCTGCCAATTGCCATTATCTGAGTTTCAATAGCCATCTGATATCTCCTTTACAATGTAACTACTGTTGGTTTCTGGGCTGTATGCGGATGTTTATCATCTGCATAGACTTTGAGTTTTCTGAACATCTTGAGCCCGATATTCCCTTTGGGCAGCATATTCTTTACGGCAAGCGAGATTACTCTGTCAGGGTGTTTCTCAAGCAGGAATTTGAGATTGAACTCCTTCATATTCCCGAAATATCCGGTATGCTTGTAGTACATTTTTTCGACAAGCTTATTCCCTGTGACTTTGACTTTGCCGGCATTCACTATAATGACGAAGTCACCTACATCTGAATTGGGGGAGAATTCAACCTTGTTTTTGCCCTGAAGGATATTGGCGGCTTTTACTGCCACTTTGCCGAGAATCTGGTCCTTTGCATCAATAATGAACCAGTTTTTCTTAACTTCCTTCTCTGAAAAATGTTTTGTCATCTTTGTTAACATCTCTAACACCTCATAAAAGTAAGGACGCAATATATAAAATCCGATGACCGATTTGTCAAGTTAAAAATGCCGCGCGGCCTGACGCCTACTTTCCGGGGAAATGTTGCTATATATTCCGTCATATGCCCGCTCAGGAGTACAGATATGCTGCCTAAATAAGGAAAATTCCTATTGCAAAACTCTTCTTTTTAATATAAATTATGGCTTAAATCCTTTTCGGGATAGGAGGTTATTATGAGTAAATACTATGGAATTCTGGTTGCATTTATTATGGCATTTGCCTGCTGGTCCTGCAGTGACGATGGCGGGACAACTACTGAAGATGTCTCGGGACCGCAGACAATCAAAATGACATTATCCGTTTCACCAAATTCCAATGTCCCTGCGGACGGAAAGTCGGCGGCAAAGATTACAATTAAACTCACTGTTGGCGGACAGAATGCAGAAGATGATTCCGAAATCTCCCTGACAGCCAGCGGCAAGGGGAAGTTTTCGAACAAGACCAATAGTGTTGTAGTATATACGGTTGACGGTCAGGCCACTGAAACCCTGACATCCGATGAAGAGGGGACGGTAACCATTACGGCAGTATACACAGACCCGTCAGCAAATAAGGAGTACAAGAAGACGGCATCTGTATCATTTACCAAGATTCCTGTTGAGACGGGTGAACCCTGCCTGATAATCCTTTCCACCAAGAAGAACAAGATAATTGCAGACGGGGAAGATTATACCGAGATAGAGGCGTATGCCACTGATTTTGAGGGGAAGGCGGTTAGTTCAGGGACCCAGATTACATTTACTGCCTCATCACCGGGTTCTTTCGTAAACAAGACAGAGATTCCTGTCGGTAATACATCTGCTCTTACCAATGCGCAGGGAGTGGCAAAAGTAAAACTGTATGCAATAACCTATGCAAATACGGATATTCAGGTAGGTGCCAGCTTCAAGTGTAAGGATTCTCAGGGTAACGAGATAGTATCATCAACATCCGAGCCGCTTAAGATAGGTATGCAGGAGCCCGCAAAGACTGCAACCCTGAAAGTTACATCCGAGTATGAGTATCTGATAGCAAACGGGATCGATTCACTGAAAATAGAGGCCAATATTACAGTCGACGGAAGTAATCCGGTTCAGGACGGTACAGATGTGATTTTTGATACAGTCCTCGGTTATTTCGAGGTACAGGACAACTCGAAACCCAAGCATCTTACTATCAAGACTGCAGACGGAAAGGCAAGCGTAAAACTGAAATCTGACGGCGATATGGGCATTGCAACGGTAAATGTCCAGACGAGTATTTCCGGAAGACAGCTTTCCAAAACTATAGATGTCAGACTCATCAGAAACGCAACTATTTCCTGTAATTATATCGGTGATACTCATCTGGGTCTCAAGAATTCTGGGCACAAGGATTTTACCAATATGTGCTTCAAGGTAGTAGATGACCAAGGTGCCCCGATTTCCAAGATAACGCTCAATTTTGCACCGTCAGATGCACCCGGCGGAATTTATGTGAATCCGACAAGTATGGTATCCGATGACTCCGGACTTGCCTGTACGGTCCTATATGCGGGAACCGTTCCTACTACAGTCTGGGTAAAGGGCTCCTCGAAGGTTGGTGAGGCAAGATGCGGCCCAGTGGTTATGACAACCGGAGTTCCAAACGCAAGATATCTGAATTTCAGCTGTCAGCCCGAGGATATCAATGTACAGGGATTTGTTTATGACCTTCTTGAACAGCGCTGCGCTGTGGCCATTGCCGATAGATTTTCCAACAAGATACCTTTTGCAACAAAGATATTTTTCAGGACAGAGGCAGGCGCAATCACTCCGTCCGCAGAGACAAGCGAGGATGCCGATTCCATCGGTATAGCTACGGTTACACTCAGGACTCAGGACCCGAGACCGAAGGATGTTGCTCCTCTTACCGATGAGCCAAGGGTAGGGACAGGTCTTGCAAGGAATCCGCGTGACGGACTGGTTACAATTATTGCTGCTACAACAGGCGAAGAGGAATTTGACGATGAGAACGGAAACGGCCAGTACGACGAAGGAGAGGCATTCCTTGATCTGGGTGAACCGTTTGTGGATATGAACGACAACAACCAGTGGGATTCAGATGAGGCATTCATAGATGTCAACCTCAACGGAGTGTATGATGGTCCCAACGGTAAATGGGACGGTAATACGGTGATCTGGAAATCCACATGGGTTGTCTGGACAGGTAATATTACAACAGGCGGAAAATGTCTGGGAGCAAGCCCGGATCCGAACTCGTTTTCAGTTATGTGTCCGGAGAGGTTTGATATTCCGAATAAAGGTTCAATGCCTTTCTATTATTCCTTCAAGGATTTCAACCTCCTTCCTCCTATACCGGGCTCGACTATAGAAATCAAGGTCGACGGGGCCGGCAAACTTCTGGGTGATACAAGCAAGACTGTTCCGGCTATGACGGGAATAGGGATTCAGAGAGTAAGGAAAGCCAATCAGACCAATCCGAAGATTACCTATGAGGTAAACGAATTCAAATTCGGGACAGGATATTCGGGAGGATTTACACTTGCCGATGAAGACCCGGAAAAAGAGGTTATGAAACCGTCCTATGTCTCCGGTACTATTGATACCAAAACCGCTACCGGCTCGGAAAAGACCGTTATCTCTTCGAGCGGAAGAATGGATTCATCTATCAGTTCAGGTGCCTGCCGCAGTAAGCTTTCATTTTCTCCCTCGCTGCCTGTGGCTGCGGATGGTGTATCTCAGGTTCTTATAAAGGCTGAGCCGCTGGACAAGGACGGGCTCCCGTGGGATACCACTATTACATTCAGTACCGATATTGGTAAGTTTACGGCCGGTGGTTCGAAGTATCTGGTAGTCAATTCGAGCAACAAACAGGCGACTGTTCAGATGGTCAACGGAGAGAAGGGCGGCACGGCTACCATTCAGGCAAGCTTTATCTGCAATGACTCTTACTCAAGCAAAGTAACCGACGAGGTTAAGGTTACATTCATCGGCGTAAATATACTTATGGAACCCGAATCAGGTAAAACAAGCATTATGGCCGATGGTGTGGACAGTGCAAAATTCAATGCAACTCTTATTGATGACAGCGGTATTCCTGTAGCTGATGGTTCACTTGTTAAATTTGCCACAAATCTTGGTTATTTCAAGAATCCTCCGGATGTCAACAGCCCGAACGGGTATAAATGTGTAAACACCAAGATAAATACTACAAATCTATGTGTTACAAGGACATCGGGAGGTGTAGCGTCTGTTGAGATGGTTGGCGGATATTCAACAGGAGAGGCTACTGTCGTTGCATCCCTCTATCAGAGTAATCCTGAGCTGAAATCCGAGATGAAAGTAAATATTGTTCAGCTCGCCGATATAAAATTCCTCTCTGTTTCAAAATCTCCGCTCGGTGTGAAAGATTCGGGATTCAATGAGACGGCCGAGGTAATTTTCAGGGTTATTGATTCATCCGGGAGACCACTCGCCGGTCAGAATGTCGATTTTACATTTACCGGTGCCCAGAGTGGTGCGAGTGCAATTTCACTGAATCCGATTTCCTCTGTCTCGGCCGAGGACGGGCTGGTCAAGACCATTATTACAACGGGGACTCTGGCCCAGACGGTCAATATAATTGCAAGAGGTCAGATGGGAACGCAGATTGTATCAGCATCCTCTGAACCGATAGTTATTGTAGGGGCAAAGCCAAACAGGAAATATGTCTCCTTCAACTGCGAACACAAGAATCTCGGAGGTTTTGGAAGTGAAAAGGTATCGACAAACTGTGTTGTGAGTGCGAGAGACAGGTATACAAATATTGTCAAAATGCCTGTTGCGGTTAGATTTATTTCAGAGGCGGGTATTATTACCAATGTTTCGAACATTACAGAGGAAGGGAATGCCTTTTCATCACTTGTTACAAACAACGTCAGAAAGCCTGTTGATGTGGCTCCGATATCGGGGGAGCCCAGTTATTCATCGGGTGGTAAGACATATAACCCGAGGGATGGTCTTGTTACAATAATAGCAGCGTTCAAGGGCGAAGAGGAGTTCGATGATATAAACGGCAACGGAAAATATGATACGGGAGAACCGTTTGTAGATCAGGGTGAACCTTTTGTGGACGAGAATGATAACGGATATTGTGACGGAGCAACCCCTGCAGACGAGACACTAAGGACTCAGAATAAGCCTTACAACTGCGCAGAATTGTATATCGATACAAATGCGGACGCCAAATATACTCCGGGTAACGGAGTATGGGATGCCCATTCCGACCCGAATGACAATTCGCTTGTGTGGTTAAAAACCTATGTACTGTGGTCAGGTGCCGTTGCTATAGGTAATGTCTGTAACCAGAACTCGCCTAATCTTAGTGTTATTTGCCCGACCAATTTTAACCTTGCCGACGGAAGCACACAGGACTTTGGATATGAAATCAAGGATGAAAGATTGAATCCTCCTACTAAGTCGGCAATTATAACTATGTTTACATTGGGCAAGATCGGTATCGACGGAAAATCTCCTGTAATTAATGACGACCTCGGGATGAAAGTCTCGACAGGAAGGAGTTGTCAGTCTTATATATGCACTGAGCAGACCACTATATCCGATTTTTCGGGCGGTATCAAAGGTATATTTGCAGTATTTGACGATGTGGCAGGGGATTCGGGACAGACCCAGAATGTCTCCGCCAATGTGAAGATTACATATTCATTTGACCCAAGCGCCGATGAAAAGAGTTACGACCAGAGCGCAACGATTACATCGCTTGGAATTATGAATGACCCCAATGCAACCGGCCCCTGTGCATTCAGACTTGAGGCCTCAAATGCCGTTATTCAGGCAAATGGAACAGATTCCACTGTTATTACGGTTAAGGATATCAGGGACCAGTTTAATCAGCCGATAGGACCCAATGTGCCGGTTCAGATCAAGACGACTCTCGGAAAGTTCAGCAACGGTGAACAGGAGATAGTTGTTCTTACGAACAATAACAGTGAGGCAACTGTTACAATGTTCGGTGGTTCTGCTCCGGGAGCGGCAGATGTAAGTGCGCAGTATTTCTGCGGCAATAAGACACCGGTCAGAAAAATCACAATTATTATCAGACCTGCCGATGCACTTACCAATTATTTTATCAGCGTTGTTTCATCTGACCTTTCGCTGATTGCAGACGGAGATTCCAGGACGACGATTACTGCCTTTGTCTTCGATAATACGAATGCACCAGTCAAGACAGGTGCAGTAAAGATTACGACAACTGACGGAACTCTGGAATGTATGGATCCGGCTCCCCAGTGTGTCTACAATGATATACAGCACAAGGATATTACGGTTCAGCTCAACAGCAACGGAAATGCTTCGGCAAAACTGATAAGCGGACCAACGGCAGCACTTGCAAGGGTAGAGGGTAAATTTACAACACCCGACAACAAGGTTATCTCCAACTCGACCTATGTCAATTTTGTAACACTCGGTTCAATAATGTATCAGTTTATTACCAGTGATGTTATGGGTGCCAAGGGCTCCGGGTTCAATGAGACGGCAATTATTGGATTTAAGGTTTTTGATAATATAGGCCAGAGATTCCCGAAGAATCAGAGAGTTGATTTTACACTCAGCAATTCACCGGGTGGTATAGCCATCATTCCGCCGTATGCATATACTGATGACAGCGGAATGGTGTATGCAACTATAAAGTCCGGAACCGTTGCCACTACTTTCACTGTAACGGCTTCTTCGTCACTGCCCGGTATTACAGTCAGGGGAGTATCTCCTGCGATAGCAATCATTGGTGCAAAGCCGTCTGCCCGGTATGTAAATTTCACCTGTGAGAAGAAGATAGTTGCAACAATGGGTGGTTCACCTGTTGAAATACCCTGCAAGGTCTCTCTTGGTGACAGATATACAAATAAGGTCGAAAAGGCAACGACTGTTCACTTCAGAACAGAGGCTGGTCTTATGACTTCACAGGCCCTTACATACGACAGGGCAACCGCACAGGCGCAGTTCCCGAATGACTGGGAGGCATATCTTGGTACTGCTACAGCATCGATAAGAACCTCCGAGCCATATCCATATGATACTACACCCATCGCCGGTGAACCGTTCAACGGGACAAGCAATCCGAGAGATACGATAGTTTCAATTGTTGCGGTTACAACCGGAGAAGAAGAATTCTATGACAATGACGGAAACGGTGAATTTACCGGTTCAGAGATGTGGAGAGAGAATATATTTACAACTCCTCAGGCTCAGAAGTTCGATGCCGGCAGTGACCAGAAGTGTCGCAGAATTGATATCTCTTCGTACGACCCGCCCGCCTGTAATAACTGGTTGAATACAGTCGGAGGAGATACGATATCGGCGAGTGAGCCGTTTGTGGACCTTGCAGAACCCTTCTTTGATGCGGATGATGATAATACCAGAAATCTGCCTGTCGAACTCTTCTTTGATACCAATGGTGATACTATCTGGAATGCCGGTAATAACAAGTGGGATTCCAATACGAACATCTTCAAAGAGACGATTATGGCCTGGTCGGATGCAATAAATCTGGTTGCCTCTCCCTATCCGTCCGCCGGTCAGTGCTCGGGTGCAAATCCGGCAACTCCCGGAATCAATCTGCTCTGTCCGAATGGTACATTCAGTATGGCCAACGGAGAGTTGAGAGAGTTCAATTTTAAGGTATGCGATAGTCATTTTGTCAATCAGCCGGGTGCAATCGTCAAATTTACTACTGCCGCATCGCTCTCGGATGAACTGCCTCCTCCGCCTGTTATAAGCGGACCTTCGGAGTTTGTTGTACCGGAGAAACCTCCGTATAAGGCGGTATTTACCTATTCATCACCTACACAGGTTACAATCTGCCAGATTGACCCTGCCAACTCGAACTACCGTATATGCTACACCAACAATGTTATGAAACTGAACAAGACACTTCAGTTGCAGTCCGATTACTGTTACTTTGATACAGTCTCGCTGCAGGCGCCTTACATAAAGGATGCTACGGGAGTAACTGTACAGACATATCTGAAGGGTGAGATGAGCAGCAAGGTTCTCTGGTACATAAAAGGGTCGGTGACATACTAAACTTTTATTTGAGGTGTACTTATGAGCCCGAACTATAATGTTGTTAAAGTTTTTGCAATTTTTCCGATTACAATATTATTTCTTTCCTGTGGAGGAGTTTCTCCTCCGCAGGGTGGTTCGGGAGAGCTGAAGATTAACTGGAAATTCCCGAATAACATTTCCTGTTCTGAGGCCGGTGTGGTGGTAATAGGTCTAGAGGTATATAATTCTGACGGAAGTCTTGAATACGAGAATAATTTTTCCTGTGATTATATGGGAGTAACTGTGACGAATTTCGTACCTGACACATACAGCGTCGTTCTGGTCGGTTACGGATTGAACGGGGAGATAAGATATTCAGGTTCTTCCAGCGCAGATATTAACGGAAGAGTAGTTCTGATTGATATGGAGTATGTCCTCGCGGACCTGACTCTGTCGTGGGCATTTGAATCCCCTTCGAATACAGACTGTATTCAGGCCGGTGTATCCAAAATAGGTATTAAAATCATCAACCCTTCCGGTTCGGTTGAGTTCGATGATTATGTGAAGTGTGCTGACAAGGGAGGGACGATTACGGCCTTTGCACCAAAGAAAAAGTATCTTATACAACTTACAGGTTATGATATTGCCGGAGTACCTCTCTATTATGCCGAATTTGAAAAGACCCTTAATTTCGGTGATAACGATGTCGGTACAGTCGTTCTCAAGAGAGTCTATACAAAGGCGATTTTCAGTATCGGATGGACTTTCGGGTCAGAAAACAAGACCTGTAATGAGGCAGATGTAACGAATGTCAGGATTATTCTTTCGGCACCATCCGGAGGGGCTGTATTTCTGGACAAGACCCTCTCCTGCGTTCCGCAGCAGTATATGAATCAGGACCTGAGTGAAGGTGTTTACAGCCTGATATTGTACGGAATCGACTCCAACGGGAACATTACATATAGCAGCGCGCAGAAGAATGTCGAACTCAGGAAGGGCAATAACGACCTCGGGATTATAGTGCTTAATAAGAGATAGTAGAGCAGCTGCACCCGCTGTCATTACTGTAGATTTCACATACCCCTTTTATATCGTCATCCGAGAGTTTCCTCTTTTTTATCTCGCCTGCTCTGGCAGTCGGATACATAACGCTTGATGGTTCAAAAGTATGGTCGAGCCCTATCATATGGCCGATTTCGTGAGTTATTGTGTTCTGAATATCAGTATAGGAAGAGGGAGTGGTTTCAACCACATCGAATCTGTAATTGAATCCGTTGAGTTCAATATCCGCGTCATAGATTTTGCCGGTCTTGTCATCGTATGTTACGGTGGTAAGTGCCAGCCCGTTCGGTTCATATGGCCAGTCCGTAAAATACCATACCACAATATTTCTGTTTGATTTTATATCAAGGGAATTGAATGACCCCTTTGCCTCCCCGGTATCTTCTCCTCTTTCGAATTTCAGAGATGTGCACTCCGGTGATTCCCATGTCTTAAATGAATTTACCACAGCCCCCATACACTTTTCGCTGTCGATAGGTTTGTAACAATATTTGTTTATATGGTACTTTACAGGCATCTTCTCCCATTTGAGTGGTTTGCCGGAGATTTCGGCCTTTTCTCTTTCAAAAGAAAGAGATATCAGAGCGGCAAGCAGTATGAATGGAATTATGTCAGGATTTTTCATATAGTCTTATCTCTTCATCCAGAGGGAAGAGTATAATATCTTTTATACTTTGCAAGTTCAAAAGGACCATAAATAATCTGTCGAGGCCGATTGCGTTTCCGGAGCATTCGGGAAGTCTTTTCAGTGCCTCTACAAATACCCTGTCGTAATCTTTCCCCGCACCTTTTGCTGCGAGGTCCGCCGAGAGACGCTCTGCCTGTTCTTTCGGGTCTGTCAGTTCTGTAAATCCGTTGCAGATCTCAATACCGTTTATATAGAGTTCGTATCTCTCCGATACCCTTATGCCGTCTTTTTCGGATATTCTGGCCATAGAACACATTGAAGGCGGATAGTCATAAAGAAAGAGCGGATGCTCGCTCCCGAGGTGTGGTTCGATATATGTGAGAAAGAATTTGAAGAAGATATCATCGTAGCTGTCAGATTCGCTGATGTTTATCCTGCCTTTAAGTTTTGAGCTCAGTTCTTCCTTATCTTCCAGTGAATTGAGTTTTAATCCGTATTCATATAACAGACTAAGAACACTGACTCTGTCAAATGGTTTAGAAAGGTCAAGAGGTCTGTTTTTTCTGTTTCTGACTTTTAGAGAGTTTGATTCTGCAAGGTATTTGATCATCTCCTCTGTCGTATCCATAGTATCAAAGTAATTCCTGTTTATCTCGTAGAATTCAAGTCCCGTAAATTCGGGATTATGAAGTATGGTAGATTCATCATCTCTGTAAAATCTGCAGATCTGATAGATATTCCCGAATCCTTCGGCAAGCAGCCGTTTCATATAAATCTCGGGTGAAGTAATAAGTGTGGCATTTATTGCCTTATTCCCTGAACTGTTCAGTAATACCCTTATACTCTTAATGTGAGGGTTGCTCTCTTCACAGAGATATATCGCAGGTGTTTCTACTCTTAGAAAACCCCGTTTCTTGAAAAAGACATTTACAGAATCAAGCAATTCCCCGCGGATTCTGATAAGTTTTTTCGTTATTTTCATTAATAGGACCGAAAAGGTTTATTCCTTTTTGGGCTCTTCCTTCTTCTGCATTGTCTTGCCGTATTTCTTCATAAACTTATCTACTCTTCCGGCTGTATCGATAATCTTCTGTTTGCCTGTGAAGAAGGGGTGGCAGTTCGAACAGATTTCAACAGAGAAATCCTTACGGGTTGACTTGGTTTTGATTACATTGCCGCAGGCACAGGTAATTGTGCAGTCCTGATATTCCGGATGAATCTTTTCTTTCATCTTAAATAACCTCCAAAACAGGAATCCTGCTTCTATACCAAAAGTTCTATAAAGTCAAATTAATTTTTACTCTCTTGCCCAGAAGACCTTTATATTACTGACAGAGGGCTTTACTCCGTCCTTTTTGGTCGATAGTTTTACCTCGATCTGCAGCCATCTGTGGCCATTGAGGAATCTGCATTGTGTAAGGTCGGCAGGGGATTTCGTAAACGGACCACACCACTGAGTCGGATTGGTCTGCAATTCTCCTGCTGTATCGGCCGCTCTGGTCCTGAGTTCTATTGATGTGTCCTGAGGTACTACCGAATCGAAGGTTATTGAGTACCACTGCGGATTTGTATAACCCGAGTCGAAGTTCTGAATGAAATAACCCTCCTTTGTAGTCACGATTCTCAGTTGCTGCCCTGTCATATCAGAGTAGGTGTAATTCTGGTATCCCGGGTCGACCGGAAACATCTTTTCGTGTTTGCAGTCCTTGGTAAATCTGTTTGCATATCCCCCGTTTCTGTTTACCACCCATATTTTACCGTCTGCATCCTCCGCAACCCCTCTTGCATCACAGCCGTTCGGATTTGTAGGTGTGCAGGGGGAGACAATACTGCATATCTCCTGAAGCGTATTTGGGTCAATTTTATAGAGTTTGTGGGTACTGGTATATGCAGTTGCCCAGATGTATCCGTCTCTATCGACCGTTACACCTGTGATTATTCCTCCGCATCCTACATTGGTGTTGTGTGTTGTATATGGCGGGTCGGGTTCAACGGCATTGACACACCCTGTCTTATGATAACTTCCGAACCATATCCAGCCGTTTTTCGGTGATACAGCAATACCGTATGCTGCAAGGAAAGAGACCATTGTGTAATTGCCTGTGGTGGTATCAAGTTTAATCGTTTGGGTTGCGTTTGTTGATGCCCAGAGGTATCCCTTGCCATCAACCGCAAGTCCGTAAACGGATATCGGAATATCGTATACAGCCTCTACTTTACATTTCGGGGGATTCTGGGATTTATCAACTTCGAATGGATGTATTTTGTACAGTTTCTTTGTGTTCCAAGTACCTGCCCAAACATATCCGTATGCATCGATGGCAATTCCCCTGCAGATTCCTATCACATCTGCACGACAGACCAGATTGCCGTCGATATCGAGATGAACGGCATTTGAGTAATTCGGGTCGTTGGGCGCATTAAATCCGCGGTTGCCTACCCATACGGAATAATCCATCGCAACCGCAGTCCTCGAAGGGTCAGTTCCGTAGGAAGGTTTCTGCCAGATCTTCTGACCTGTTACCGTATCTAATTTGGCAATCTCGTTTTTGCCCTGCACGGCAATATAGATAAACGGTGTCTGGAATGTCGCCTCGCCCAATGTGATTGAACCCGGATTATTCGGGTCTGGTTCCACACCGTTGCAGTTTCTCCCGTCCGCACTGCAGTCGGAGAGGTCGTCATACTCTTTTTCGTAACAGGGCTCATCACACTTTCCGCAGGCATTAACCGAATCATCTATCAGTCCGTTACAGTCATTGTCATTCTTGTCTCCGCATATCTCTTTTGACGGCAAAATCTGTCCGGTACATATCCGCGACCAGCCTTCTACCGTGCACTCTTCGATTCCGTCCCGGCATTCCCCTACACCTCGTGTATTCGGGTCTCCTGTATAACATAATCTCTTCTGTCCGGGCATACAGTCGCAGTATTCATCTACATATCCATTGCAGTTATTGTCCAGACCATCGCCGCATATCTCATCTGTAGGAAGAACGGCATTTTTGCATTCACCCCATATCCCGGATTCAAGACAGGTCCGTGTTCCCTTTTTGCAGATACTCTTGTTGTTCGGGCTGCTGAATACGATAGGAACCGGCCCGTTAAAGCATTCTCCTGTTATAAAAGGTGTACATTCGCATCCCTCGTCGATATCGCCGTCACAGTCATTATCGGTACCGTCACACTCTTCACCGGTTGGTTTCTTCTCTCCGGTACACTCCTTTGCCCAGAAACCGTTTATACATCTCTGGGTGCCGTCATGGCAGTTCCCCTTATTTCTTGTCTCGAGTGGACCTGTATAGCAGCTTCTGACCATCCAGTCTTCACATTCCTGCTCTATTGTGCAGTTCTCACCGGTCTGAGGATTGCAGTTGCTGTTCTCGCATCCCTCGTCTGTATATCCGTCGCAGTCATTATCAAGTTTGTCATCACAGGTCTCAGCCGGTTCCGGCAGGATATACCCTTTGCACTCAGTCCACTGCCATTTACCGTTTGTAAATACGCAGTCGTGGAGTCCGCTGGTGCATATTCCCTTCCCCATATTCTGTACCGGCCCGCCGTAACAGGGTTGATTATATCTCGGCTGACATTCACAGTCTCCTCCTGAACATTGACAATCTGCATTACAGTCACACCCTTCATCGACTTCGTTATTGCAGTTGTCGTCCTTACCGTTGCCGCAAATCTCGGATGGTAGTGGTCCGCAGTATCCGCAGAGGTTTACGGCGGTCTTATCGACCTCCCCGTTGCAGTCTGTATCTCTGGGTATCTCGCCGTCTTTTATGTTATCACAGCTCTCCTTTTCGGGAAGAACTTCTCCCTTGCACTCTCCCCAAACTCCGTTTTCACATATCGAGATTCCGGCCCTGCAGGTTCCAATACCTTCCGTATTGGCAGGACCTGTGTAGCACTTTTTCTGCGTCCCATCTGTACAGGGACATCCTTCGTCTGTTATTCCGTTGCAGTTGTCATCTTTTAAGTTTCCGCATACCTCGTCGTTGAGAGGAAGCACCTCATCTTTGCAGTTACCCCATCTTCCGTTAATACATTCCTGAATGCCGGATTTGCAGATGCCTTTATTCAGTGTCTCTTTGGGACCGGTATAGCAGCTTTGAGTGGCCCCGCTCTTACAGACGCATCCCTCGTCTGTCTCTCCGTTGCAGTTGTCATCGACAAGATTTCCGCAGATTTCCTCGAATTCCGGGCCGCACTTCCCGCACTTGTTGGTTATACTGTAATCAGGTTTACCGTCACAGTCTGAATCGAGTGGTGCAAAGCCGTCAGTCACACCCTCGCAGGTCTCCGGTTTTGGGGTTATCTCTCCTTCACATAATCCCCATTTGTTATCTTTGCAGAATTGAGTGCCGGGTTTGCAGAGTCCCGTATATTTAGTCTCTTCAGGTGCAGTATAACAGCTTCTCTTTTCACCTTCTTTGCACTCGCATCCTTCATCGGTTACTCCGTTGCAGTTATCATCCAGACCGTTGCACTTCTCATCCTGAGGAAGAATCTCCCCCTCGCATTTTCCCCACTTACCGCCTGTGCAGTACTGGGTCCCGTCTTTGCATATACCTTTGTTGCGTTCGGTCTCTTTTACGGTAAAACATTTTCTGGTTTCATTTTCACTGCATTTTTCTTCTGTACTGCCGTCAGTACCTGCATCGGAGCCTGTGTTTTTTCTTATACAGATGTTGTTGATACAATCCTCATCGGACTTACATTGGGCAGAATTGGTACACTTCTTAATCCCTGTATCATTTGCTCCGTCATTTGTACCTGTCTCGGTATTTGAACTGCACGAGAGGAAGTAAAATATAAGAAGAAATAGGATTCCGGACATATATTTAGCGATATTATTCATTTTCCGCCTCCTGTATATTTACATTATAAATTTTAATGACTGCAAAATCAACAAAGAAAAAAAGGACATCCTGTCAGGCAAAATAAATATTATGTTAAAATACAGTTATAAGACCATAAACTGAATTCCGGCATATGCCTTTGTAATCACGGACCCCCGGCTTGCAAAAAGTCTGTCTTCTTTGGTCTTGTAAATTAATATTGCCTTTGGTATAAATCTTACTCCGATAATTATACAGAGGAGGACTTTGTGATAGTTACCATAGACGGGCCGGCAGGTTCCGGAAAGAGCACAGCGGCAAAATTACTGGCAGAAAAGCTCGGTTTCTTTCATCTGGATACGGGAGCGATATATCGTTCTATTGCGTATATTGCAAAAAAAAAGGGAATCTTATGGGATAATGAGGAAGGTGTTGCAGATATTGCCGGTTCCCTTGATATTGATTTCAGGGTTGAAAACGGAACAAGAAAGGTCTATGCAAACGGCGAGGATGTTACGGAACTGATAAGGTTGCCGGAGATATCAACAGGTTCATCTGATGTTGCAAAACTGAAAAAGGTAAGAGAGGCCCTTGTAGATGTTCAGAGGAGATTCGCAGAATCGAGGAATATCGTTGCAGAAGGTCGCGATATGGGGACAGTAATATTTCCTTACGCAGATATTAAATTCTATCTGGACGCCTCCATCGAAATCAGGGCAAAGAGAAGACAGCTGGAGTTGCGGTTAAAGGGGATAGAAGCGGATTTCGATAAGGTGCTTGAGGACGCCAGAAAGAGGGATCTGCAGGATTCTAAAAGAGATGTTGCGCCTTTGAGGATGGCGGAGGATGCAATCCTTATCAACACAGATAATATCGGTATTGATGAGATGGTCGAACTCTTATACGCCGAGGTAAAAAAGAGATGGAAATAATTCTTGCCGGAAATGCCGGATACTGCTTCGGGGTCAAAAGGGCGGTTGAGATTGCCGGGAAGGTGCTGAAGGAACACAGAAGAGAAAGGATATATTCGCTGGGCGATATCATACATAATCCGCAGGTGGTAAAAAGGCTGAAGAATAAAGGTCTGAAAGTTGTTACCGATGTGGACAGAATAGAGCCCGGAAGTGTTGTTATTGTCTCTGCACACGGCAGGTCTGAGGAGGATATCAGGAAACTGGAAGCCAAAAGGTGTTTTGTAGTCAATGCAACCTGTCCTTATGTGAAGTTCCCGCAGAATGTTATTAAGAAGCTGAGCAGGGAAAATTATTTTATAATACTCTTTGGTGATAAAAATCATCCGGAGGTAATAGGTCTGGTGTCATATTCGGCAAACAGCAATATCGCGGTAGTTGACAAGTCAGTAAAAGATTTTGGTTTTATTAAATCATCGAAGGTGGGAATACTCGCCCAGACCACACAGAGCAAAGAGGATTTCGTTGATATTGTTCGCCGTCTTGTTGCCGGATTCAGGGAGACGCGGGTTTTTAATACTATCTGCGATGCAACAAAAATCAGGCAGGATGAGGCAATAAAGATAGCAAAGGAAGTCGATATAATGGTTGTAATCGGCGGGAAGAACAGTGCCAATACAAAGCGTCTCTATGAGATTTCGAAAGAATACTGCGATAAGGTAATTCACATTGAAACGGAAAAGGAGCTTGACAGAAGGTCTTTTGCGGGAGTAAAAAAGGTCGGTGTAACAGCCGGCGCATCGACTCCTGATGATATAATCAGGAGTGTAATGGAGACTCTGAAATCTCTGTAAAACCAGATTGTATAGTAGCATCTGAGGTTTACAGCATATTACTGAAAAACTATGTCATCTGTGCAACAAACCGTCTTTTCTCCGAAGAAATGAAAAGAGTTGTAAATAACATTAACTTTGTGTTAAAATAGAGTATGGAGGTTGTAACCAATGAGATACAATAATATTCTCTTTATACTGGCCTTTCTTTTTCTGATAATATCAGGATACAATTGTTCTGTGGATATTGAGGGTGCACCCTGCAGTCCCGAGAAGAATAACTGTCCGTCAGGGCAGTTTTGTTCCAAAGAGGGTGTGTGCAGGTTTGGTAAAGAAGATACCGGAAGGATTACCGCAGATGCTGACAACGGCTTAAGTGACGGGCCGGAAGATCCGGATATTAAGGATGCCGGAGATATAAACCCTGATACAGATTACGAGAACATCACAGATGTATATCCCGATACAGTTGGAAGTGATGTGCTTGCTGACATATCAGATATCTCTGACATTTCAGATGTTCAGGACATAAGCGATATAGGGGATACCGGATGCATAAATGAGTGCAGTAAAGGTGAAAAGTATTGTGTAAACAAGGAAATATTCAAAGAATGCATATTTAATGCCAATACGAATTGTTATGAATGGAGTCCCGAGAAATATTGTAATCTTCCGCCGGATAATGTCTGTATTGATGCCGTTACACTGAAGGTCTTTGATAATGCAGGAGAATGTAAGGTTGACCATTGTGAGTATAATTATAAAACCGTTCAGTGTCAGTACGGTTGCAGCAACGGGAAGTGTAAGAACTGTACTCCAAGCTGTACGAACAAACAGTGCGGCGATGACGGGTGCGGCGGCAGTTGCGGCTTATGCGGGATTAATGCGAAGTGTGAGTCGAATAAGTGCCTCTGTTATGACGGATACGGGAATTGCGACTATGACTGGACCGATGGCTGTGAGACAAATATAGCCTCGGATGTAAAGAACTGCGGTTCCTGCGGGAATGAATGTAAGGTGGCAAACGGAACAACAATTTGTGAAAATAAGGTATGTAAGATTTCAGGCTGCAACTTCCCCTACGGGGATTGTGATAAGAATTACATCAGCGGTTGTGAAAAGGAACTTAATTCAGTGGAGTACTGTGGCGACTGCGATAATAACTGCACAAAGAAAAACTGGCCTAACGTTAGTGAGTACAAGTGTCTGCCGGGATTTAATAAATATTATTGCGGTATTAGTCTCTGTGAAATAAATTATGCCAATTGTGACGGAGACAATACCAACGGGTGTGAGGTTAACCTTTTGAAAGATATTGGTAATTGCGGGGATTGCAATAAGATATGTGATGCAAAAGAAATGCATGTGGTTAGTTCGCTCTGTAACAACGGGAAATGTGATTACGACAAGTGTATTGTAGGATGGATTGATGATAACTTCAGCCGTGCTGACGGCTGTGAGACCTATAGTTATTTTCCGAAGACATACGGACTTGGTAATATAAACGAAGAGGCCGGTGCCATAGTCACTGTTGACGGCGGTAAAGGCGGATATTTTATCTCTGGTAACAGTAATTCGGTTATATTGATGGTAAGGCTGGATGTTAACGGAAATATAATCTGGTCGAAGAAATTTACAGATGTGAATAGTGTAAATTCTTATTTTGTGAATTCGGCAATAGTTGATGTCTCTTCTGACGGAGATATATCATACATTATTACAGGTGCTGTGAAGACGGCGAGTTCGGGAAAAGATTTACTGGTTTTTAAGGTCTCCGATACAGGTAATCTTCAGTGGCATTATGTGTACTCCTCTCTTAATTCTGAGGAAGGGAAGACGGTACTGAAAGTAAATGACGGATATCTTGTTATGGGTAACCAGCTGATTAACAATGACTCCGATATTCTTCTCATCAGGCTGAATTCTCAGGGTCAGTATGTATGGGGTAACAGTTATACCTATAAAAACAGTTCTAATCCCGGCGCTGTCGAATCAGAATATACGTTTTCATTGTACCCGGCACCGGATGGAGGGTATGTAGCCGGGGGTTCAACATCGCTCAACAATTCGGATTTTCTGCTCGTGCGATTCAATGCGGATGGCAGTCTGAATAAGGCTGTGAATTTCGGCGGGAGCGGCAGTGACAACGGAAAGACTGTCATTCCTCTTTCAAACGGTTATATAATCGGCGGATTTACAAATTCGTCGGGGAAGGGGCAGGAAGACGTGGCAGTAATGTTTTACAATAACGACTTTACCGGATACTGGTCGAATACCTACGGAGATGATAAAGCCAATATCCTGATCAATATGGTCCCTTCCTCAAACGGTTATATAATTTCAGGACAGACTGCATCTAGTACTAATTCATATGAAGGGCTGTTGATGAACATTTCAAAGGATGGACAGAATATCTTCTGGCAGAGTTCCTATGGCGGGGCAAACTGGGATATGTTCGTAAATGCATTACCATCTTATGACGGCGGTTTTATTGCTTTTGGAAGAACTAATTCTTTTACAGGCGGGTACGATTTGTGGGCGGTGAAGACCGATAGCTCGGGGAAAGTGCCGGGCAACTGTCCGTCCGGACTCCCGTCCGAACTGAATTTTGTAAGACTGCTTTTTAATCTGAGTATTACCGATTATCCTATGGTGCAGAAGACCATATCGGTAAATGCACCGGTTGTTCCTAATTTCATAATTACTGATATTGGGATTAATTCAGGTATGCAGTGCACGGCCCCGTAAAGGTCTGTGTATATTCTGAGAGGTCTTACAGGAGTTAATAAATATTTGCCTGAAGATCTGCTTAAAAGATTATATAGGTAAAAATTAAACGCTGATAAGACTTTTCTTACGGTCTCTTCCCGGGTTGGTTCTCTATTCTTTTTCAGAGTCCTTTAAATCTTTTATCTTTCTTCTTCTCTTTGGAATAATCCGGCCAAAAAGGATAAATTCGGTAAAAAAACGGATTTTATCCAAACAAGTTATTTTACTATCTCCTGTGTCGGTACTATCGTTAGTCCTGAATTCTTTGAGTAGTTCCACTGCCTTTTCATTATCACCTTCATCGACATATATCCTTTTTTGGTTAAATGCTTCTATCTGAATACCTGTATAGAGCTGGCCGAAATGCTTGTTCTGTATCATATAACTGATGTTTTCGCTCTCAAAAATACTTCTGATAAATCCAAGTTCGATATCATCTTTTGGGGAGCAGAGGAACTTCATACCCCGGATTTTAAGCATTTTTGCAATTGTATATAAAAAACCTGTTTACATATAACTCAATTGGTATTATTTATTTTCCGGTATGTGTGATGACGGAGTGGCTTAATGACTAAAATAAGAATAACCGTTAACGACAGAGAGTTTATTTTTGAATCCGATTCTTTTAGTGTCAGTGAGCTTCTTTCAAGGCTGAATATCCCGGAAGAAGGAATTGCTGTCTGCGTAAACGGCGATATTGTAAGGAAGAGGAATTTCAGTGACTTTGTTATAAAGGAAGGGGATAAGGTGGATATTATTACAATGGTCGGAGGTGGCTGATGGATAACCCTCTTGTTATTGCAAACCGAGAATTCAGTTCGAGGCTGCTGATTGGTACGGGCAAATTTGCCTCATCTGAGATCTTAAAAAGCACCCTCGAGTCATCAGGTGCAGAGATTGTAACGGTTGCAGTCAGAAGGGTGGATATTACAAATAAAGAGGAGCCTATACTTAAGGCAATCGACAGAAAAAAGTATTTTCTTCTTCCGAATACCTCGGGAGCAAAAGATGCGAAAGAGGCATTGAAGGTAGCCCAGATTGCCCGGGAGATTCTGGAGACAGACTGGGTCAAACTTGAGGTTACGCCAGACCCGAGGAGTCTTTTGCCCGACCCTGTCGAGACATTTCTTGCGGCAAAGATGATGATTGAGGACGGATTTACTGTCCTTCCGTATATGCCGGCTGACCCTGTACTTGCCAAAAAACTCGAAGATCTTGGTTGTGCAACGGTAATGCCGCTCGGTTCTCCCATCGGTTCGAACAGGGGAATAAGGACTGAAGATGCCATAAGGATAATTATAGAAAATTCCAATGTCCCTGTAGTTGTGGATGCCGGAATCGGGGCACCTTCACACGCTGCCTATGCAATGGAAATCGGTGCCGATGCTGTACTCGTGAATACCTGTATCGCTACGGCAAAAGACCCGGTACTTATGGCGGAAGCCATAAAAGAGGCAGTAATTGCCGGAAGGAAAGGATTTCTCTCGGGTATCCCCTCCAGGAGCGTATATGCACGCGCCTCGAGTCCGCTCAAGGGACAGATATTTTAAGAGATGAGTTTCTACGATTTACTCAGTAAAGTCGATAAAAGGAGATTCTACGATGTCTTAAACGGTACTACAACTGAAGATGTTGAGTCCGTTTTATCGAAAGATGCCTTTTCCCTTTCTGACCTTCCCGTATTGCTCTCCGATAAAGTCAGACCATATATGGATATCCTGAGAAAGAGGGCAAAAGAGATTACAAGACAAAGATTCGGCAATAATATTCTTCTGTATGCCCCGTTGTATCTGAGCAATAAGTGTGTAAATGACTGCGAATACTGCGGTTACCGTGTTTCAAAGAATAATAAAATAAAGACCCTGAAAGCCGGGGAGGTTTTTGCCGAAGCCTCAAAACTCTATTCACTTGGCTTCAGGCATATACTCCTTGTCTCGGGTGAGGACAGAAGAGAGGTCAGCACGGAGTATCTGAGAGAAATTATAAGAGAGATTTCCAAAAAGTTTCCGTCTGTCTCGGTGGAGGTTGGTCCACAGAGCGAAGAGGAGTACCGGATACTTGTAGAAAACGGACTCGACGGGCTGACATTGTATCAGGAGACTTATGATGAAGAGGTTTACAGGAGATATCACAAGAAGGGACCCAAGTCAGACTTTTACAGGAGGCTTATTACCCCTGAGTACGGACTAAGGGCAGGTGTCAGACGGCTTGGTATCGGTTCTCTGATGGGGCTTAATGATTTCAGATTCGAGACATACCTTACAGCCCTTCATCTGGATTATCTTATGAAAAAGTACTGGAAGGCCTTTTATACGGTATCGTTCCCGAGGATAAGAAGGAGTGCGGCAGATTTTGATATTCCGTATCCTGTAAGCGATGAGGAGCTTGTGCTTGCAATCTGTGTCCTGAGAAATATCTTTGAGGACGTCGGACTGATACTTTCGACGAGAGAGCCGCCGCATATCAGGGATTCCCTAATAGGTGTCGGGATTACCCAGATGAGTGCGGGTTCGAAGACGAATCCGGGCGGCTATACTCTGAATATTAATTCGGAAAACCAGTTTGATGTGGAAGACTCAAGGGACCTGACGCAGGTTGCCGGTGTCATCAGGGCGACCGGCTACGAGGTAGTTATGAAAGACTGGGACAGTTCATTTCTGGGAGTAAAGGGAGAAGTATGAACAGAGAAGAAAAACTAAGAATATTTGAAAGTGCACTTCTGTATCCTGTCACATCCGAGATTCACTCGAAGGGCAGGACTGATGAGGAAGTGGTGAAGGCGATCGGGCTTGGCGGAGCAAGGATAGTGCAGTTCAGAGACAAATTCTCTGACAAGAGGAAGTTTTTCGAAAAGGCAAAAAGGATAAGGGAGATTACCGGCGGTTTCGGAATGCTCCTTATTATCAATGACTATGTTGATATTGCCCTTGCCGTTGATGCAGATGGTGTCCATCTCGGTCAGGAGGACCTCCCTGTATATG
Organism: Bdellovibrio sp.; assembly: GCA_020725805.1. Taxonomy (GTDB): domain Bacteria; phylum Myxococcota; class SpSt-1050; order SpSt-1050; family SpSt-1050; genus SpSt-1050. Next base: position 10,247 of record DYEF01000004.1, on the reverse strand, counting down.
CTGCAAAACAGATAGCTCCAAACCTGATTATCGGTGCCTCGACTCACAACAGGGATGAGATATTGAAGGCACAGGAGGAGGGGGCTGACTATATAAATATAGGACCGGTATTTGAGACAAAGACGAGAGAGGGGCATACCCGTTTTCTGGGAACAGGCGGGCTCGCTGAATTAAAGGGATATGCAAAGGTACCTTTCTCCGTTATGGGAGGAATAAAGGAGAGACATATACCCGAACTTGTCAGTGTCGGCGCCAATCTGATTGCAATGGTTACGGAGATAACAGAGGCTGAGGATATAAGTGAAAAGGTAAAGAGCCTTATACACACAATTGATAAATGCCTGAAAGGTCGCCAGTAAGGGAGAAAATTTTGTTGTATAAGCATATCATAAGCGGAAAGAGGGCGAACAAGGTTCTTATTGAACCGCTTATGTCGTTTATGAAAAGAGTAGCCTTTAATGCGTTTATAAGAACAAAGTTTGATAAAACCAACAAAACCGGAAAATCCGATTGAAAAACCTGAGCATAATAGTATAATGGTGGGTGATTTCTGAACCTTCTCGAAGTGAGGTTTGCAATGAATAAATTTTTATTTTCTCTGGTCTTTTTTGTGAGTATTAATCTCTTTGCCGCCGATGTAGGGGAAATCGCAATTATAGAGGATACAGACGGAAAGATAATGGAAGCTATCAGTATGCCCGACCAGTATCTTGCAAGGGTAGCCTGCAAGTTTTATCAGGACCATCCCGATATCTATCAGGCTATATTTGTCTTTTCGGATATTCCGCTGAATTTTATAACCAATGTTCAGCAGGGCTGGCCGGTTCAGACCGTTTCCAAGGGTATAGGAAGGGAACTCCCTAACGGCTCTCTGTATAATCAGACTGCAAAGTTCTGCAGTGCAAACGGGACACTGAGGCAGGCTGTAAAAATGGGCGATATTGCGAAACTCCCGAATAATCCTGACGACAGGTATACAGGAATTATAGGATATGCATTAAGTGGTATAGAACTTCAGGGACACGAGTTCGGTCATCAGTGGCTTGTGGGTATAAGGGCCAAGACAGTGGAGGGGAAATATCTTTGTGCAATGAAAGGTTATGAGCCAACAGGAGAACCCAAACAGGGAGATTGCGAGTGGAATACAAGTATAGATGACTACAATCAGCACTGGAGTTACTATTTTAATTCCGATGCCTCACTGATGTACGGAAGCAGGATAAAGGACCTTGGTGGCGGCAAGTTTGAAATAAGTTATGACCATCCGAAGTATTCCGAACTCGACCAGTATCTTATGGGCCTGAGGAGTGCAGAGGAGGTCAGTCCTGACAAGCTGTTTTATGTTGACGACGGCAAGGGAAACAGCGGCTCGGCATCTCTCCCGATTCAGCCCGGCAAGACTGCAACAGTTACAGGAACAAGAGTGAATTTTACTGTCGCTGATATAATAAGGGCTATGGGGGAGAGAATACCGCAGAAGGAACCCTGTCACTGGAAAGGCGCATTTATAATTGTTCACGAAGCCGGTAAACCGCCCTCCCAGACGACGATTAATAAGGTAGATACCTACCGGAAGAGATGGGAGACATTCTATGACTGGGCAACGGACAACAGGGGTTCGTTCGATACAACCCTTGACGGGCGCGGGACCGGTACTTCCACCTGTCCGGGACAACCTGCCTCGATAGATGCCGGATATAAGGATACCTCGGTTGAGGATACGGCATTAAATGATATTTCACAGGAAGATGTAACTGATACCGGAGTTGCCGATGTCACTGATATATCACAGGATGTGCCTTTAAGTGATGTGACGGTAAATGATACTTCTGACACTATAATTGCCGATGCAGGTCCTGACACTATTTCGGAAGACGATGCGGTAGTATACGACAGTAATATCCCTGACACCGGTACCGAAGAGGATATCCTTACAGGGGAAGATACAGATAGTACAGACGATGTAAAAAAGCCCAAATCAGACCTGAGTTCGCTCTCGGGTGATGATTCGGGCGGTTGCTCCTGCAGTCTGATAGATTAGAATACCTGTTTTTCGTCTGAAATAAGCCGGAATATAATATTCAAAATCAGATAATTTTTGTTTGCATTTGTGAATTTGTGTTTATATATTTTCCGATGGTTTCTGAGGGACGAATCCACCTCTTGTTTTGTGGGTTTTTATTGAATGAATTTCGATAATTCAGTGAGAAGGAGCAGGTATGGAAGAGCAGAATAACAATTCAAACGGGACTAATATACCTGGTGTAAATATCGAGACCGAGGTCAGGCAGGCATATCTGGATTATGCGATGAGCGTAATTATAGGAAGGGCTCTTCCGGACGTGAGGGACGGGTTGAAGCCTGTACACAGAAGAATTCTCTATGCTATGTACCGTGAGGGGCTTTTCTCCGACAAAAAATATTCGAAATGTGCTGGAGTCGTTGGTGAGGTCCTCAAAAAGTATCATCCTCACGGGGATGCGGCAGTCTATGACTCCCTTGTGAGAATGGCTCAGGAATGGAATATGCGCTACCCCCTGATAGATGGTCAGGGTAATTTCGGTTCTATCGACGGAGACCCCGCCGCCGCCTACAGGTACACGGAGGCAAGGCTTACAAAAATTGCAGAGGAGATGCTTTCGGACATCGATGAGGAGACTGTGGACTTTATGCCAAACTTCGACGGTTCTACCGAAGAACCTGTTGTTCTCCCTTCCGCGATTCCGAATCTGCTCGTCAACGGTTCCAATGGTATCGCGGTCGGTATGGCTACCAATATACCGCCTCATAACCTCGTGGAGGTTATAAATGCCTGCGTGGCCTGTATTGACAATCCCGCGATTACAATCCCCGAAATAATGAGTGTACTGCCGGGACCGGATTTTCCGACGGGTGCGTATATCCTCGGGAGAGACGGAATCTATCAGGCATATACGACCGGCAAGGGGATAGTCAGGATGCGGGCAAAGGCGAGGGTAGAGGAAGAGAAGGGCGGACATTCTGCAATTATTGTGGAGGAGATTCCATATCAGGTCAACAAGGCCCATCTGATCGAGAAGATAGCCGAGCTTGTAAAGGATAAGAAGGTAGAAGGTATAAGTGATATACGGGATGAATCCGACAGAGACGGACTCAGAATCTATATCGAACTCAAGAAGGATGCAAACGGCGAAATAATACTGAATCAGCTCTACAAACTGACTCCGATGCAGGAATCGTTTGGTGTCAATCTCATCGCAATAGTAAACGGTCAGCCGCGGACACTGAACATCAAGGAAGCCATTGAATATTTTATTGCTCACAGACGTGATGTGGTATTCAGAAGGACCCGTTTCAGACTCAAAAAGGCCGAGGCGAGAGCTCATATTCTGGAAGGGCTCAAGATTGCAGTAGATAACATTGACGAGGTAATTAAGATTATCAGAGGTTCCAAGTCCACAGAGGCTGCACGGGAGAGCCTGATGCAGCGGTTCGAACTGAGTGAGATTCAGGCAAATGCAATTCTTGATATGAAACTATCCAAACTCACTGCTCTTGAAAGGGAGCAGCTGATAGAGGAATACAAGAATATTCTTCTCGAGATAGAGAAACTCAGGGCGATTCTTCAGGACGAGAAACTCCTAATGTCAATCATCAGGGAAGAGCTCGTCAGTATCAGGGAGAAGTACGGCGATGACAGAAGGAGTGTAATTATTGAAGCAGAGGGTGATCTGAAGATAGAAGACCTTATTGCAGATGAGGAGATGGTGGTAACAGTCTCTCACGCTGGTTATGTAAAGAGGAACCCGCTTACAATATACAGAAAGCAGAGAAGGGGGGGACGGGGTAAGACTTCGATGACTACAAAGGAAGAGGATTTTGTCGAATATCTCTTTGTGGCCTCCTCTCATACATATCTCCTGATCTTTACCGACAGGGGAAATCTCTACTGGCTGAAAGTTCACGAGATACCCGAGGCGGGACCGCAGGCAAAGGGGAGACCGATTATCAATCTCATCAAAATAAAGCCCGAGGAGAAGGTGGCCGCAATACTTCCTGTCAAATCTTTTGAAGAGAACAGGTTTGTTATAATGGCAACTAAAAAAGGTGTGGCAAAGAAGGTAGAGCTTTCTGCATTCTCGAATCCCCGCTCATCCGGAATAATTGCGATGAATGTGGCTGATGACGACAGACTGATAGGTGCCAAGCTCTCTGACGGGACCAAGGAGGTTCTGATTTCCACAAAGTTCGGGCTCGCAATAAGGTTCAGGGAGGAAGAGCTCAGACCAATGGGCAGGCAGGCTCAGGGAGTCAGAGGTATCGACCTGAATGAGAATGACGAGGCCGTAGGTCTTGAGGTCTGTTCGAGCCAGTCTTACATACTTACAATAAACGAAAATGGTTTTGGCAAGAGAACCCAGCTGGAGGAGTACAGACTTGTGCACAGAGGCGGCAAAGGTGTTATAACCTCGAAGATAGGTGACAAGGCCGGGAATGTGGTGGCGACTATCGAGGTCGGGGAAAAGGACGAGGTTATGATTATTACCGAGAACGGGATTCTTATAAGGACCTCTGCGGAGGAGATAAGGTGCAGCAGCAGAAATACGATAGGAGTAAAGCTCATCGCCCTTGAGGAGGGAGATAAGGTGGCAGGTATTACCCGTATTTCGGAGGAGCAGATTAACGGAGCCGAAGATAACAATGACGGGAATTCTTCGGGGAATTCCTGTAACTGATTATTATTTTCAAGGAGTTTTTTATGAAGAGAGTTTTGGTTGCTCTGATGATTTCTTTGCTGGTCTTTTCTTTTGCAGGCTGTAAGAAAAACGGAGTTTCCGGTTCACAGGTGAAGGCAAAAGAGAAGATTATGGCCAGATTTATTACCTCTATGGGAGAGATCAACTGCGAACTCTTTCCGGATAAGGCTCCCAAGACGGTTGCCAATTTTATTGGATTGGCAGAAGGCACAAAGGAATGGCTGGTTCCGATGACCAATCAGTGGGTCAAGAAGCCGCTCTATTCCGGGACCATTTTTCACAGAGTGATTCCGGACTTTATGATTCAGGGTGGAGACCCGCTGGGTAACGGAACCGGAGGGCCCGGATATGAATTTGAAGATGAATTTTCTCCGGACCTTAAGTTTGATGTGGCAGGAAGACTTGCAATGGCAAATGCAGGGCCCAACACGAACGGATGCCAGTTCTTCATTACCGAGAGACCTACACCGCATCTCAACAACAGGCATACAATATTCGGGCAGTGCAGCGAGATTGATGTCGTGAAGTCCATTGCAAGGGTTGAGAGAGACCCGGTGACCAACAGGCCCAATACTGATGTCGTGATAAAAGAGATTAAAATAATCAGAGAAAAACAGTAAAAGAAGTTAAGAGGAATTTTTTGCCAAGTCCATTATTCTTTACGGTCCTTGTTGCACTCTGCTTCTTCCTCTCCGGTGGAGCAGGTCTTATACTCGAAATAGTCTGGACGAAGTATCTCAACCTGATATTCGGCTCTACTACACTGTCGATAAGCACTACTGTGGCTGCCTTTATGGGTGGCCTTGCTGCCGGTTCCTATTTTGCGGACAGGTTTCTGAAACGTCTCAGGAATCCGGTTTTGAGCTATGGGGTGTTCGAAATACTTATCGGGATTTATGCATTATTCATTCCCTCCATACTGAGTTGGTTTATTTCGGTGCAGGGGATTATACTTCCGTATTTTTACGAAAATGCCTTTATATATTCGATTGTAAGATTTGTCTTCTGCTTTGTAGTCCTGATAATACCTACGACCGCAATGGGGGCAACCCTGCCTATACTATCCGGATTTTACATAAAAAATATCCGTGAAGGCGGGAGCAGAATGGGGCTTTTATATGCAATCAATACGGCAGGTGCTACAATAGGAACCTTTGTTGCGGGATTTATATTACTGAAGACTTTCGGGGTTCATAAGACCAATAATCTTGCTGCTGCAACAGACATTCTGGTAGGAATTTCAATGGTATTTCTGTCGTTTAGTAGCAGGATTAACTCACCGGAGGCGGATTCGGAAAGTCCGTCGGAGAAGACTACCGGTCATTCAGATGTGGAGTGGATTCTGATATTTGTCAGTTTTGCGGCCGGAGTCGTTTCAATGTGTTATCAGATGCTCTGGACCCGTTCGCTCTCTATGGTAATCGGTTCATCGACTTATGCTTTTACAATAATACTTACTACTTTTCTTCTGGGAATCGCTGCAGGTTCGTTTATATTCTCGAGAATAGTCAGTAAAAGAGAGGACCCTGTCTCTGACCTGATACTGATTTTCCTTGCAATAGGTTTTACATCTCTCGTTACCTCTGTGTATATAGACCGTCTTCCGTTTCTTGTGCAGAAAATAATGCTTATAGATAACTTCACACCTGCTCACATATTCTGGGGGTACTTCTTTGTAACATCGATTGTTGTGATTTTTCCTGCGGTAGGGATGGGAATGTATTTACCCCTTCTGGTACACATTGCCTTAAAGGAGGTAAAGACAGTAACACGTGACATAGGCAGAATTTACAGTGCAAATACGATAGGCAATATAATAGGGTCATTTACAGGTGGATTCCTGATAATACCGTTTATCGGGATTCAGACGGGGCTGAGAATTTCCGTCATAGCGAGCGTACTGATAGGGGCATCGCTGATAATATATTTCAGGCGGTATTTTATAAGAAATGATATCAGAAATATTGTAGTTGCCGTAGTAATAATACTGATTGCCTTTTTCTCTCCCAAATGGGATATCGCAAAGTGGAGTTCGGGAATGTTCAGGGCATATCTTGCGAGAGGCCCCTATAACAAGGGAGAATATGTGCCGCCCAAAGTTGTATTTCACAGGGATGGTATTGTTACGACTGTGACTGTCGAATACCGTGATGGCGGGATGTACAGTCTGAAGGTAAACGGCAAGGTAGATGCCTCCAACGGTTCGGATATGAGTACGCAGATGCTGTCAGGACTCATTCCGGTATTTCTGAATCCTGCAGCCAGAAGTGTGGCAATAATCGGATTCGGGAGCGGAACGACATCGGGTACAGTATTGCGTACAGAGGTAAGTGAGGTTACGAGTATAGAACTGGAGGAGGCAGTAATTGAGGCCAGCAGACATTTTACATCTTTCAATCTCGAACCCCTGAAATCTCCCAAGCACAGACTCAGAATCGATGACGGACGCAATTTTATCCTTTCGACAGACAAAATGTTCGACATAATCATTTCAGAACCTTCCAATCCGTGGATGAGCGGTGCAAGTTCACTCTTTACCTATGATTTCTGGAGCCGGGCGGCAAAGAGACTGAATAAGAACGGAATTTTCTGTCAGTGGCTGCAGATGTATGAGCTCTCTCTTGAAAACATCAGGATTCTTATGAATACGTTTCACAAGGTCTTTCCGTATGTTCTTCTCTTTCAGTCGTATCAGAATTCGAATGATACACTCCTTATAGGTTCGTTTGAGCCCCTCAAATTCAGTTACAGAAAATCACTGCAGATTATAAATTCGGAGAGCTTAAAGACCGAACTCGGAAAAATCAATGTAACTGACCCTCTCGATGTATTTATTCTGATTTATTATACACAGGAGGAGATAGAAGAGTTTGCAAAGACCGACAGGATAAATACAGATGATAATTCAATAATTGAGTTTTCTGCCCCGATTGACCTTTTGATGTATGCAATCCAGAAGGAGGATGAACCACCTCCTGCACTGCTGAAGGAGAAGGTGATCGACAGGGTTCTTAATATGATGGAAGACAGAGACGAATATGACAGGGAATTTCTTATGCAGAGACTTGCGGAGTCGGCCCTCAAACGGGGGAAACTAAAATCTGCAAGGAAATCGGCATCAGAGATTAAAAACGAAGAGAAGAAGGAGCTCTTTGAGAAGGTAGTGGAGTATATGGATGGGGCGGAATATGCCTTTCCGTTCAGAATTATAGGACAGAACGTACTTAAGGAGAAGTGGGGGTATTTTGTTCAGCTCCTCAAACAGGAGAATATTGCATCGGCACTCAATCTGATAAACAGCAAGAAGGTTCTTCCGGTCGAGAGGAGAATCGGAAGTATTCTCGTTGAAATATATGTCCCGCCGACATCTGCTTTAGAAGAGGAACTCCTGCTGGGATATCTCTATTTCTATGAAAGCTCATATTATCACGCAATTTATCTCTGGGAAAAGGCGTTATCAGGTGGTGCAAAGGAAAAGTATCCGTGGATTTATTACTATCTTGGCAGGGCTTATTATAATCTTGACGAATTTGCAGAGGCATTCGGATATTTTGTGAAATTTATTGACTGGGATAAGGATAATTTTCTTGAGAGCGAAGTTGGAAACTGATATGTATTCGGAGAATTAGTACATTCCATATGGAGGAAAAATGAATATTAAAGAACTTTTTCCCGACAATATCCCTGAAAGGTTCAGAAAATATCTTCCTGTTGAACAGAGGGAGTATCTGATCAACGGGGAGATTCACGACTGGAAAGAGATGAATCAGGAGGTTTTTTCTCCGATATGTCTTAGAAAAGGCAACGGGATTGAGAGGGTCAGGATTGGTTCCTATCCTATGATGACTGCAAGGGAATCTGAGATGGCTCTTGATGCAGCTCTGAAGGCATACAACAACGGATTGGGTGAATGGCCCACAATGGGAGTTGAGAAACGTATAGAATTCATTCTCGAATTTGTAAGAAGGATGAAGGAGAAGAGAGAGGAGGTCTCTGCCCTTCTGATGCTGGAGATAGGCAAGAGTCTTAAGGATTCGTATAAGGAATTTGACAGGACAGTGGAATATATACTTGATACAGTCGATGCGCTCAAGGAACTGGACAGAACTGCCTCAAGATTTGTGATAAGTCAGGGAATTCTGGCACAGATAAGAAGGGCACCTCTCGGTGTAGTCCTTTGTATGGGGCCATATAATTATCCGCTGAATGAGACATTTACAACACTCATTCCCGCATTGATAATGGGTAATACAGTAATATTTAAGCCCCCCAAAAACGGTGTTCTTCTGCACAGACCGTTTTTGAAGATTTTTGCAGATGTTTTTCCCAAAGGGGTTGTTAACACTTTATATGGTGACGGTAAGGAGATTATCACACCACTTATGAAATCCGGCAAAATTGATGTACTTGCGTTTATAGGTTCCAGCAAGGTTGCCGATATCCTTAAAAAGGCTCACACAAGACCACACAGATTACGGTGTGTCCTCGGCTTAGAGGCCAAGAATGTAGCAATTGTCCTGAAAAATACGGAGATGGTAAACACTGTAAAGGAATCGGTTTTGGGTTCTCTTTCGTTCAACGGTCAGAGATGCACAGCCCTTAAAATATTCTTTGTGCACAGAGATATTGCAGAAGAATTTCTGAAACTCTTCTCAAAGGAGATAAAAAAGCTTAAGGTTGGTATGCCTTATGAAGAAGATGTATTTATTACTCCTTTCTGCGAGTTATCTCAGATTGAGTATTTTAAATCGCTTACAGATGATGCAATAAAGCACGGGGCAAAGATTATAAATGAGAATGGCGGAGATAGCGAAGCCACTATATTTTATCCGGCTCTTCTTTGTCCTGTAAATAATAAAATGAGAATTTATTCTGAAGAGCAGTTTGGACCTGTGATTCCTGTTGTTCCGTATGATGATATCTCCGAGCCGATTGATTATGTGGTTAATTCGAATTATGGGCAGCAACTCTCAATATTTGGGAATGATGAGAATGAGATAGCCCGGCTTGTTGACCCGCTGGTAAATCAGGTCTGCAGGGTCAATATCAATTCACAGTGTCAGAGGGGGCCGGATATATTTCCGTTTACAGGCAGGAAGGATTCGGCAGAGGGGACACTCTCAGTATCTGATGCCCTGCGTGTATTTTCGATAAGAACACTTGTGGCTGCAAAAGAGACCGAGGAAAACAAGCAGATTATCAGAAATATTCTAAGAAAGAGAAAATCGAGCTTCCTTAATACAGATTACATACTGTAAAATCAACCCGTGCCAGGCATCGGGTGGCTGGTGTTGTGTCTGGTGCCAGGCATAATGGGTAGTTATGGGTAGTTTTGGTGTGTTTTCGGTCTTTTTCAGCCTCATCCAATACAGGTTTTCCTGAATCCCGGCCTTAAGATTATCTCCTTATCACCTTTTATCCGGTCTTTTCTCTATCCTGTATGAATTATTTTATACTTCTCCCCATAATATCCCGGAAATTTCCCTCTTCTGATTACACCTCCCCCCAAAG
>DYEF01000081.1 GCA_020725805.1 Bdellovibrio sp. | reverse complement strand
TCCCTATTACCCCCCATAGGGAAACATATACTTTTCCCTGTAATTCCACTTTAATCCCTAACTTTTCTTTATATCCAAACCTATTAAATGTAACATTTCTACTTTGCAGATAATGTAACATTTCTATTTTGGAACAACATAAGGTAATTGCAGATGTTTACAAAAGGGAATTCGTCTGTCGAAATATTTTTGGAAGCTTCTTCGGATTTGTTTGTAAGTTTAGGGTCCCATTTCATTAAAATTACGGTTTCGGAAGGCTTATTGCCAAGAATCCGGTAATAGGACCTGTATGAAGCATCTCCCTTGAGTTTGATTATATCTTTGATCCCAATTGAAATATTTTGTTCAATAAGTTCTTTAAGTTCCTGTTCTAACTCATTGTAATTATTCATAAATATTGTTCCTTTCCCGGACATTGGGGTGTCAATGGCAAAAACATATTATACCTGGCACCTGAAGTTAATGCCATTAACAATGTCCGATAATATATATTATGTTAACTTATTCATACCTACCTCTTCTTATAGATATATTGATCACGAGCGCTATTAAAATCATTGAGCTTACAAGGGACGACCCTCCGTAACTTAAGAACGGGAACGTCACCCCTACTACCGGCAATAAACCCAGAAGCATACTGATATTAATCGAAAAATGAAGGAAAAAGTAAGCAAATATTCCAAAAGAAATGTTTTTACCGAAAATATCTGTTGTAGAATACGAAATCCTCAGAATCTGGATGAGGACTAATATACATAACAGAATCAGAACAAGTGACCCTACAAATCCCCATTCTTCCGCAAAAATACTGAAAATAAAGTCCGTATGCTGTTCCGGCAGAAAACTGAACTGTGACTGCGTCGATTTCATATATCCTTTGCCGAAAATCTGGCCCGAACCTACCGCAATCATTGATTGAATTGAATGATAAGCCGAGCCAAGGACATCTGATTCGGGGTCCAGAAATGCCAGGATTCTTTTTTTCTGATAGGGCTTCAGAAACTTTAACCAGGCCAGAAATGCAAAGCCTATTCCTGCAATAGACATAAAAATAAAGTGCGAAAATCTTACCCTGTTAAAGAGGATGAGAAGTATTCCGATAAGAAATATGATCATTGCTGTTCCGAGGTCGGGCTGTTTCAGGACAAGTACAAAAGGTATTAGAATCAGTATAAGCGGACCTAATAGTTTATAGACAGGCCAGCTGTTGTAAACCTCTTTTTTATCGCTGAAATACTTGGCAACCGACATAATTACTGCAATTTTGGTAATCTCCGCGGGCTGCATCTGGAAAATTCCGAAATGTATCCATCTCTTTGCACCCATTGCTGTTTTACCGAACAGAAATACCCCTATAAGCAAAAGTATACATATTACATACGAAGGATAGGCAAATATTTCCAGTTTCTTATAGTCAAAAATAACAACAGGAATGCATATAACCAGACCAAATACTGCCCAGATTATCTGGTTGTAGTAATACTGGTTCTCTATTCCTCTGGGGGTCGTAACCGAATAAAGATTTACAATTCCGGCAGTAATTATAACCATACACAGCAATATAAGAAAAATTACGTCTGTATTAGACTTTTTCTTGGTAAATATTTCCAAATTCAGTCCTCTGATTCAATGAAAGAGACATTTCTCATATTTATATTCTTATCGAATTCCATACCTTTGTATTTTTCGTAAAAGAGTTTGATTGCATTGAAAACATACGGAGATGCCCCTGATGCCCCGTGGCCCCCGTGTTTGTGCAGAACTGCAACAAGTATCTCCGGGTTATCCACATCTGCAAAGGCAACAAACCAGGCATGGTCCTTATGCATATATGATTCGGAAATATTCTTCCCGTCCCTCATTTCCACTACCTGTGCCGTACCTGTTTTTCCCGCTATCTTTATCCTCTTATCATTTCCAAACACCTTGTATTTCTGAAATGTAGCGGTCCCGCCCGGCTCACTTGTAACACCATAGAGGCCGTCAACAATAGCCTCGATTATACCTTTATCGGTATTGAGTTCATTTATTACCTCAGGCTCATTCTTCAGGATGACTTTGTTCTCCCTGTCTCTTATCTCATCCACAATTATCGGCTTTATGTGTTTCCCCCCGTTTGCAAGGGTCGCATAAGCATAGGCCAGCTGAATAAGCGTGACTGCCACATCACCCTGCCCTATAGACGAATTGATTGCATATCCTTTGTGATAGGAACCGAACTTCTTATTCTTTTTATAGTAATCCCTGTTGGGAATAATTCCCGGCGTCTCTTCATCAATTTCGAGCCCGGTTTTCTGACCAAAGCCGAGCATTCTGGCGTAATTGTAAATATTATCAATATCGAGTCTGTCCCCGAGTCTGTAAAAATATACATCACAGGACTGCACAATCGCCCTGTGAAGTGCAAGATTGCCGTGCCCCCTCTTTGCCCAGCACCTGAAAGGTCTTGTCCCGAACTGAAAAACGCCGTTGCAGAAAGAAGTCGTATTTTCTGTAATGAGTCTTTTGTCGAGAGCTGCAAGGGCGGGTACGATCTTGAAAGTCGAACCCGGCGGATAGTGGTCCTGTGTTACCTTGTTTATAAGAGGCTTTAAGGGGTCGTTTATAAGGTTATTCCAGTCTGTACGGCTTATTCTCTGACTCAGTTTTGCCGGCGAAAATGAGGGCCTGCTTATAAGGGCATATATCTTTCCTGTAACCGGATTTATTGCGATCAGTCCGCCGTCGAGAACATTGAACATCTTCTCCAGTTCCATCTGATAATCCAGATCTATCGTCAGATAAACATCAGCACCCTGACGCGGCGGAAATTTCTTTATCTTCTCCTTTAAAAAATCCTTGACCTCGGAGGAATCCACCTTGAATCCCTTCGCATCGACAAGAATGAATTCCTTACCCTCCTCTCCCCTGAGATAATCTTCATAGGAGAGCTCGATTCCCCGCTTGCCGATTATATCGCCCTGTTTGTATATTTCCTGATTCTTATTCCTGTCAGAGAGCATCTTTTTGTCAATCTCACCAACATAACCAACTATATGCGAGGCCAGTTCCCCCAGCGGATAATCCCTGTATGAATCCATCAGAATCTCTGTCCCGGAAAGTTCCTCGATATTGGACTCAATTATTGCCACCTGGTCGAAATTCAGGTCTGAGAGGATTTTTATCGGCTTGAATCTCTCGAGCCCTCTCTTCTTTTTTATCTCCGAAATAATGTCATTGAACCTCTCTTCGGGTATTCCTATGAGTCTGTCGATAGATTCGAGTGTCTTCCTGTAATTCTTTACGAATGCCGGTGTAAGGAAGAGATTGAATGAAGGTCTGTTCTGTGCAATCACCCTCCCCTTTGTATCCAGAATTCTCCCCCTTAACGGGCTGAGCCTTACTTCCTGAATAAAATTCTTCTCCGCCCGGTCATAATAATATTCGCCCATTCTCACCTGTATTTTATAGAGTCTGATAATTATTATGGAGAATACAGCCACAATGATGAATGCAAATATCAGATATGATATCCGGTAAAAATTTCTTATTTCCGACTCTGTGACTATCTTGTCTTTCAGCATCTGTCGGCGGCGCTCCTGAATACAGCGATTCGGTAAGAATAATAATATAATACTCCGGCAAAAAGGTTAATAAAGACAAACTGATAGAGGTCTGCAAATACTATTATCTTGTCCTTTGCAAAATAGGAAAGCATCTGCACCAGAAATACAATGAGACTTGCGGTAATAACGGAGATTAGATAATTGAAGAGATTTATAAGACTGTATTTCTTTGAAAAGTTCAGCAGAAGTATCAGTGAAATTCCGTATCCTAAGAGATTTGCAAACATCTCATCGTAATAAACCACTGACGATACAAATCCCATAATTACGAAAAGCAGAATCTGCAGGGCGTAATTGTCCAGAAGTACGAAAAACGGGATGAGCGGGATGAAGACATCTGCATAATAGTATGAAACACCAAAAATCAGAGTCAGAACTTTAAGGAGTATGTATGCACCGAAGAAATATAAAGGTATTCTCAGTTCATCTCTCATATCACATCTCGGTTATGATAAACATAAATTCAATATTGTCGAATTTTACAAAAGGCATTATGTATGCCTCCTGAAACATCTCCTTCGAAAACTGTCTGACATCCTTGATTATTCCTATCGGGATTCCCGGGACAGAATATGTCTCGATACTCTGTGAAGTTACTACGACGTCGTTCAGCTCGACATTCGAACTCATAGGTATATATTTCATTGTAAGCCGTTGATTCAGTCTGCCCTCCCCCTGAACTATTCCTCTGGTCTGATTATTTATGCTCGTAACGGATAGAAGCGACCTTCTGTCCGACAAAAGTCTTATATGGGAAAACGAATTAGATGTCTCGATAACCTTTCCGGCAAGACCCGCATCGGTTATTGCATACATACCCTTTTTTATGCCCTTATTCTCACCTGCATCGACGACGACTATATCCTTCGAATAACTCCTGACATAATCTATTACCCTCACTAATACAAGCTTGCTGCCGGTCTCATACCGGTAATCGAGAAATTTCTTTAACTGTATATTTTCATTCTGACAGTAATCATACATATTCTCTTTTACCTTCAGTCTTTTTGTCTCTTCCTTAAGGAATCTGTTTTCCTCTGCAAGTTTTTTGTGTGACTTCAAAAAATCGGCCACCTCGGATATCCTGTCAGTAATACTAACATACAGCGATTTGACAGGATAAACGACCGAAAGAAGTTTTGAGGATATTATTATAGGTTCGCTCTGATATACAATCGACAGCATTATCATCAGAAACGGGATCAGTATGAAAATAACATATAGAGACTTTTTATACATTTTCAGGGCTTCTGGCTGTCACTGAAATATGACCGTATAAACCTCCGTTTATAAAAGCCTTATTAATCAATCACAATTTGTTTGAGAAGATCAAGTTCATCGAGAGCCTTCCCGCCACCTGTAGCCACAGCACCGAGAGGGTCTTCTGCTATCATAACCGGCAGTCCGGTCTCCTCCCTGATAAGCGTGTCGAGATTTGTCAGAAGCGCTCCTCCTCCCGCAAGGACAATACCCTTATCAACAATATCAGCTGCGAGCTCCGGTGGTGTCTTCTCAAGTGATTCCTTAATGGCGTTCAGTATTGCATTGACCGGTTCGCTTAGGGCATCCCTTATTTCACTCGAATTTACCTCTACTGTTTTGGGTACACCTGCTACCAGAGAACGTCCCTTTACCTCCATCACCGAATCCTCTCCGGTAGGATATGCCGAACCTATCTGTATCTTGATCTTCTCGGCGGTAGTCTCTCCTATAAGAAGATTGTACCTCTTCTTTATGTGCTGGACGATCGCCTCATCCATCTTGTCGCCGCCGATTCTGATCGATTTGGAAAAGACAATGCCCCCCAGAGATATGACAGCTATCTCTGTGGTCCCGCCTCCTATGTCCACTATGATATTTCCTGATGCCTCGGTAATCGGCAGCCCTGCCCCTATAGCTGCAGCCATAGGTTCTTCGATGAGATATACCTCACGCGCGCCCGCAGAGAGGGCTGATTCCTTGACCGCCCTCTTCTCCACCTCTGTTATCCCGACAGGGACACAGACAATTATCCTTGGTTTGACGAGAGTCTTTCTGTTGTGCGATTTCGTTATGAAATGCCTCAGCATAGCCTCGGTGACTTCAAAGTCAGCGATGACTCCGTCCTTCATTGGTCTGATAGCCACTACATTAGACGGGGTCTTCCCAAGCATCTCCTTTGCCTCCCTGCCCACGGCAAGTACCTTTTTCGAACCTTTGGAATCCTTCTGAATAGCAACCACCGACGGCTCATTCGAGACAATACCCTTACCTTTGAGATAAACAAGCGTATTTGCAGTACCAAGGTCTATTGCAAGGTCGTTTGAGATAAGACCGTATAGCCAGTCCAGAATCATATTCAACTCCGAGTTACTGTTAAAATATACAGGGCTAAACTGATATCAGAATATATTCCCTTTTTCAACCCAAAAAAATAGAATAATAAAATAACAAATAGAACTAATACCTAAATACTGAATTTAATTACTTGAAAATATATTTATTAACGAGTAAATTACCGCAGTCGGAGGTAATTTATGTCATTTTATCTTACGAAATCCCAGCTTCTTCTGACTCCCATTTTCATCAACAGGTGTCAGTTAAAGAACCGTATAAGTATGCCCGCTCTCCATCTTAATATGACACCTGACGGTAACATAACTCAGCAGGTTACGGATTTTTACTACGAGAGGGCAAAGAACAAAACAGGCCTGATTATTGTAGGAGGTTGTGCCATTGATGATACCGGCGCAGGTCCTCTTATGATAAGTCTGGAGGATGATTCAAAAATCGAAAGCCACAGAAGTTTCTGTGAGAAGATACACAAAACCGAGACGAAGGTATTTGCCCAGTTATATCACGCAGGCAGATATTCACATTCATTCCTTTTCGGCAAGAGGGTACTGGCACCCTCCCCTATTCCTTCCAGACTCACCGGGGTTATGCCTGAGGAGATGACCGAAAAGGATATAGAGATGGTTATAAATGCCTATGCACAGGCGGCAAACAGGGCAAAGAAGGCGGGTTATGACGGAGTCGAGATTATTGCCTCTGCGGGTTATCTGATATGTCAGTTTCTCTCCCCTCTTACAAACAAGAGGACGGACAGATTCGGGGGAAGTTTCGAAAACAGATTCAGATTTGCTAGAATGGTTATAGAAAATACCCGTAGTGCCGTGGGGAAGGATTTTCCCCTGATTATCAGAATGAGCGGATATGATTTTATGCCCGGCTCTTCCGGTTTTCAGGATATGGTCGAAATCGCAAAACTATACGAAGAATGCGGTGTCGATGCCATCAACGTTACCGGCGGCTGGCACGAATCACAGGTACCGCAGATAACAGGACATCTTCCTCCGGCAGGTTTCAGGTTCCTCTCCAAAATGGTAAAAGATAATGTAAAAATTCCGGTCTTTCTTTCGAACAGAATAAATGAGATAGATGATGCAGAAAGTCTGATTGCTCACGGATATGCCGACATTATCAATTTCGGCAGACAACTGATTGCAGACCCGGAAATGCCGGTCAAGGTCTATCACAAAAGACAGAGCGAAATACGTCCCTGTATTGCCTGCAATCAGGAATGTCTCGACAATGTATTCAACGGACTTCCTGTAGGGTGTACTGTAAACCCGCTTGCCGGAAATGAGGGACAAAAGGAGAAGACCGGTGAGATTGACCCGAAAAATATTGCCGTAATAGGTGCCGGAGTTGCAGGTCTCGAGTGTGCAATAAACCTCTCGAAGGCAGGTCACACCGTTACTATCTACGAGGAAAACGGTTATATCGGAGGTCAGCTGATTGATGCAAGTGCAGCCCCCGGAAAGGACGACTACAGGAGGCTGGTAAAATACTACCAGTATATGATCGAAAAACTGAGTATAAACCTCCTTCTTAACAAACGGTTCGATCTGGATGAGCTGGACAGAAATCACTATGATTTTATTATACTTGCAACAGGCTCGGTTCAGTTCATACCGGATATCCCCTACGCAATAAACGAAAATTCAGTACTTGCCCGATTCGTTCTCACAAAGAGAAGACCTTACGGAAATGAGGTTGTAATAGTCGGAGGTAACGGGGTTGGTCTCGATACAGCACATTTTATTGCCTCAAGCGATACCCTGCCACCTGAGATGACGAAATTTTTGATAGAATACGAGGCTCTGCCCCTCGAGGAAATCAAAAGGCTTGCAACACAGACAACACGCAAAATAACGATCCTCGATATGGATGAGAAATTCGGCAGGGACGTCGGTAAATCAACGAGATGGATTATCCTATCTTCGCTCAAAAGACTTGGTGTAAAATTTGTCCCGAAGGCAAAGGTTGTCAGGATTGATAAGGAAGGGGTTTATGCGGAGGTAGACGGCAAAGAGGAATTCTTCCCTGCACATACAGTCGTTCTGGCAATGGGGGCAAAGCCGAATAACAAACTCGAAAATATCCTTAAAGGTCGTGATGACATCAGATATTTCGTCATCGGTGATGCCAGAAGGCCGTCAAATATCACAAATGCCATAAAAGACGGACATAATACGGCAACCGAAATCAACAGACTCTGTGAGGTTAGAAAATGAAGAAGAGATATTTTGCATTACTGATACTTCTTCTTTTTATCTGTTGTAAATCCGGTGAAAGACTGACCTCGCCTGACCATTATATCATAAAGAAATCCATCACCGAACGGGTTAAATCGGGCAGTCCTGCTGAATTCAGAATAGAGATTATTCCGACAGACGGTTTTGAAATGGAGGTCGAGGCACCTGTAAAACTCAGATTCGACAAAGAAGGTTATACCGATGTGGAATTTGAAAAGGAGCTTTATACAAAAGAAGACCTCTTAAACAGGAATATAAAGAAACCGGTCTTTACGGGCAGACTTACTCCTAAGAAAAGCGGCAGTTTTCAGGTAAAAGGAGACCTCTCTTTTGTGGTATGCACCTCTTCTATATGCGAACCAAAAAAGGCAGAAATCATTTTCGATTTTATAGCAGAATGATGGATATCAGCTGTTTCTGAGGTGAACAACAGTCTGCTGATATGGAATTTCGATATTATTTTCCCTGAATTTTCTGATAATCAGTTTCCTTGTTTCGTGCATTGCGACAAATTGTGAAGTTACTTCGCTGACAGATATAATAAGAGTGAAATCCAGAGAACTCTGGGAAAATCCCGGATTCAGTCTTACAAGCGGCTCGAAATTTTTATTCATAAAATCGAAATTTCTGACAATCTCCCTGCCGGCCTCCATAAGAACCCTCTCGACCTTATCGATATCGCTGTTATAACTGACACTCACAGGTATCAGGATAGCCATACTCTTCTCCGGTAGGTAGTAATTCGTAATAATACTTTGTGAAAGTTTATTATTGGGTATTACAACTATATTGTTGGCGAGCATTTTTATCTTCGTTGTCCTCCACCCGATATCCTCTACATAACCCTCAAGTCCGTTCTCGAGCCTGATAAAATCACCGACTCTTATCGATTTCTCGACCATTATATGAACACCGGCAAAGAGATTCGCAAGTGTATCCTGAAGGGCAAGGGCAACAGCAAGTCCACCGACACCCAGAGCAGTAATAAGCGGAGTAATTGATATACCGAGATAATTGAGAATTATTAAAAAGCCCAGCAGAATAATTACACCCTTTACTATCGTATAGGCAAGGCCGGTGGTCGGAAGACTCAGATTTGAGGACTGCACATAATCCTTCAGAAGCCTGCCGGACATATTGGCCAGAGCAAGTGTAACAGACAGAATAATTATTATATAGACAGCCTTGGTAAGATATACTGATATCTGACTGTATTCCTGCGGTATATTTGCAAAAGAGATTGTAACATAAATCGAAATGGCTATTACCCAGTAAAAAGATGGTGTCCTGAATGAATCAAGAATAATATCGTCTGCCTTTGTCTCTGTCTTTTCACTGAGTTTCTTAAGATACTTAAGCAGAATATATCTGACCACAAATAATGTGGCAGATGTGATTACAAATATTATTGCCGGAATCAGGATATGAATATATTCATTAAAGTTCATAGAACACTCCTGCCAGAAAAGGCTATATTACTTGTTTAATTCAGATTGTCAATATCTGAGGGGAACAGACTGCAGATAAATCGTGTAGACTATAAACTGAGGACTGTCGCTTCGATACATTTCATTACTCAGCGACCTTAATATTAAAAGAACATTGAGTAGGCGAAGCCGTACCGAAATCTCCAATTTTAGTGATGGCTTCGATATATTTCGATACTCAGCCACTTTAGTAGTACTATCGACTTCAGCACTTCAGCCTTCAGCACTAGCAATCTGTGGACTATGGTCTGTGGACCGTGGACTTCTTCTGTGGTCTGTCGACTGTGGACTATTGACTAAATAATGAGTCTTATTTCACACACTGTTTATAACTGCAGTATTCATCGGGATTACAGGATTTGTAACAGGAACCACACCTTGCATTGTTATAACATATTTCGGTTTCACACCCCTGATATGTATCACAATCTGCATAACAGTCATTACATTTGCATTGTGCGTTCTGGCAATAGGCATTTGGTCCGCAATTATTCCAGCACTTTCCGCAATGTATATTTGTATTATTCAGGTCTGTTTCACAACCGTCCTTCCAGCTATCATTGCAATTGCCAAAATTCCATTCACATACACATTGTCCGTTATTGCACCAGGCCTTATATCCGCAGCTCTTCCAGCATTCGCCGCAGTTGTTATTGTCGTGGAGGATATCTTTTTCGCACCCATCATCCCAAAAACCATTGCAGTTTCCCCATCCGTAGGTGCACTTGCACTGACCATATTCACAGGTAGCATTCGGACCGCATTTGAATCTACACTCCCCGCAGTTGCTGTTGTCGTTATACAGATATACCTCACAGCCGTCATAAAAATCATCATTGCAGTTTCCCCAGTATTGTTCACATTTGCAGAATCCCTGATTACAGGACGAATGCAGTCCGCATACTGAATTACACGCTCCGCAATGTTTGTTATTTGAAAGCAAATCTGTCTCACAACCATCAGTCTTATCCTTGTTACAATCCCCCCAGTTGTCCTTACAGACACATTCTCCGTTTGAGCAAACCGAGTTTAAGCCACATTTATTGTTGCACTTTCCGCAATGACTATTATCACTTAGTATTTTCGTCTCACAACCGTCAGACTGAGTTTCGTTGCAGTCGCCAAATCCGTAATTACATACACATTTTCCCATATTGCATACCGACTGGAATCCGCATATGTTTCCGCAAAAACCACAGTTATTGTCATCATAATATAAATTCGATTCACAGCCTGTCTCGAAAACCTTATCACAGTTCCCCCAGCCCGGGAGACAATCAGCCAGTTCACATTTCCCTTTATTGCATCTCACAGAGGCATTATCCACGAGACAGCTCTTCTCGCACTTCCCGCAATTATTGATATCTTCCATAATATTCGATTCACAGCCGTCGTAAAAAGAGCCGTTGCAGTCCAGAAAATTATTCCCGCAGTCACAAAAACCGTCTTTGCATACTGAATTATTCGGGCACTTCTGCGGTTCACCCCACTCATAACAACCGTCATAATTGTAATCCTTGCACACCTTAAATCTGTCATTTCCGTCACAGATTCTCGAATCCGGTGTATTACATTCATCAATGCAGGTCTTCCCTGTATCACCAAGGTCGCTGGTAATAATATCCCTTATATCTTCATTGCCGGAATCTTTTTCCGTAATATCTGCTGACTCTGTATCTTCAATGTCTGCCGAATCAGAAAACGAATCATCACCCGTATCAGATGATATCTTTATGCATTTAAGTCCGGAACTCTCATACCCTTCCTTACATACACAGGAAGGTTCATTGTTGTTGACCACACAGACTCCCCTGCCGCTGCAGGTAACACCATCACAGGGATTTGTCTTATCCTCCGTTTTCTGCTCGCCGCATCCCTTATGTATGAATGCAGCAACGTAAACAAATATAATAATCTTTAATAAAGATGGGACAATTTTCATAAATCATCTCCTCTGCTGATTATTATAAACCTTTAAGAATAGTATTTCAATAATTTCTCTAACCGGCTTCAATGTACATAATCTTTTCTTTCTATTGAAAGGGAGTTGCAACTATGATATTGAAAATATCCATGAATAACAAATATATCCCTTTTATGCTAATAATCGTTTCATTTTTATTGATATTTTCATGTTCTAGGGAATATTCAACTGATTTTACTCAGTTCCGGGACATTGGTTCTGCTGCAGATAACGAAATATCATCTGATATAGAATCCGGAGATATTTCGGATGATAAAATAAAATTTAACCCTGTTAAATGCAATAAACCTGTCAATAAAACCACCAGAAGCCTGAGAGAAAAGGCTGAATATTATGACGATCTCGCAGTAAGATTACATATTCCGTATGGGCAGGAACTTCTCTATTCTGTATTCGTTAAGGAGGATGGCAGGAATTTCGACAGAGTGATTATGAGTGATAATGTCGGTACGTGGACAGCACTATACACTGCCTCACAGGCGTTCAGATATGCCGCTACCGGCTCAGAAGAAGCGCTGAATAATATAAAAAAATCTCTTAGAGGTGAATTTAATCTGATGAAAATTACCGGTGTAAAAGGACTCTTTACACGTGTATATGTAAATCCCTCACTTCCCGGATTCCCGACAGATGAGCAGCTTGACAACTGGTATCCTGACTGTGACCTTACTGTGAGACATTGCAAGAGATTTGTAAAAGTTGAAGATGGTGAATTCAGGGGTTACTGGTTTAAGACAGATGTGAGTAAGGATGAATATGCTCACCATATGTTTGCAATGTCTGTATTATGGAATCTTGTAGAAGATGAGGAAGTGAAAATAATTGTAAAAGAGATTTTAACAGGTGTGGCCGACCACCTGATAGAAAATAACCTGAGAATTACCGATATTGACGGAAAAGTTACTACTTATGGCAGAATGTATGCGACTGCGTTTGATGATTTTGCAGGGTTTAATGCCTTACTGACGCTATCATGGTTCAGACTCGCTGCCGGAGTAGGAGGAATTAAATATAAAAATTTTTATGAAAACTGTCTTCTTCAGAAAAAAGGAAGATATGAATGTATAAAGAATGAAGATCCTTCACCTTATACAGATTACCTTGGTAATATCGGATTGAATCTCGACTGCAAAACCAACTGGAACAATCACAACATGGCTCAGATTTCAATGTTTCATATTATTCAGAATGAAGACGATACCGAACTTAAAGAATATTATCAGGATATCCTTCACCAACAATTGTGGGATGCAGATGACCCCAGACCAATGAAGGTTCAACAAAACCCGCTATATACATTCTTCTATGCAGTAAACAAATCAGATAAGTATGATTTCCCCCGGAATGAACTCTCAGATGCTATATGTGTCTTACAACTTTTCCCCGAGACAAAATATCAATATGCGGTTGACACACTCAATCGCTATAATACTGTATGTTACGACAGAAGTGATGAGCCGCTTACAGACGTAATAATACCTATAAATGAATACGGGACTGATAATTTTTTATGGATAAGGAATCCGTACAAACTCAAGATCGAACCGGAAGATAAATTACTTATTGAGTCGCCTGAAGATTATCTTCTTGCATACTGGATGGGAAGATACTACGGATTTATTTCTGAAGATATGTAAAATCCTTTCTGTTGTCTACGGAACAGACCTTCATTGGTTTTTCTCTCTTGCCATCATCAGAAGATACTGTTTGATAAATTCATCAATATTCCCGTCAAGGACTGCATCCGCATTTCCTGTCTCATAACCTGTCCGGTGGTCTTTTACAAGTCTGTATGGCTGAAGTACATACGAGCGAATCTGGGAGCCCCACTCTATCTTCTTCTTCTCCTTATGCAGTTTTTCCATCTCCTCTTCACGCTTTTTCATTTCAATTTCATATAGTCTTGCCTTCAGTATCTTCATCGCAGTTGCCTTGTTCTGGTGCTGACTTCTTTCGTTCTGGCACTGAACAACAATACCTGTAGGCAGATGGGTTATCCTTACAGCCGAATCTGTCGTATTCACGCCCTGTCCTCCGTGACCTCCCGCCCTGAATACATCAATCCTCAGATCCGAATCCTTTATATCTATAACTATCTCGTCAGGCACATCGGGTATAACAGCCACAGAGGCAAATGATGTGTGTCTTCTTGCATTTGCATCAAAGGGAGAAATTCTGACAAGTCTGTGAACACCTACCTCTGCCTTCATATAACCATAGGCATAAGGACCCTTCACAAGAAACAAGACATTCTTCAGTCCCGCCTCTTCGCCCGGAAGCTGGTCAACAACCTCTGTTGAGAATCCTCGCCCCTCCGCCCATCTGAGATACATTCTCAGAAGCATACTTACCCAGTCCTGAGACTCTGTACCGCCTGCTCCCGAATTTATAGAAACAATCGCATCACTTTTGTCAACGGGCTCTGAGAGAATCAGATTGAACTCGATCTCAGAGAGTTTATTTTCAACCTCATCGAGGTCTCTCCTTATTGATTCGAGGACATCTTCTTCCCCGCTTTCCAATGCCATAGATAGCAACTCTCTCGAATTTTCTATGTGAGTCTCACAGAATTTATCCTCTTTGAGCAGTTCATCCAGTATCTTTCTCTCCTGCTGAATCTTGGAGGCCCTTGAAATATCCTGCCAGAATTCCTGTGAGGACATAAGCATATCGATTTCCGCTATTCTCTTCTTTTTTCCTTCTGTGTCAAAGATAACCTCTGAGGTCCGATAGTTTTCTGTTCAGCGATTCTATCCTTTCCTTTAATTCCTTTGACATATATTACCTCGCAATTCTCTTTCTGAGTATCACTCTTGCAACAACAAAGGCAGCCGCTACAAATAAAGTGACAAGTATGGCAAACAGGTCTCCGATTCTTGTATAAATGGTCTTCTCTTCAATAAGGGAGACCTCTCCTGAAAGATGAGCCCTTTCGAATATGCTGGTTTCCGATAAAATCCTGCCATACGGATTTATTATTGCAGTAATACCTGTATTTGCAACGCGTGCGAGATACTTCCCGTTTTCGACCGCTCTGAAGACATACATAGAAAGATGCTGATATGGTGCCGAAGATATTCCGTACCACGCATCATTTGTCAGATTTACGAGCAGGTTTGCCCCCTTTGAAGAATGCTCTCTGCTTATCTCAGGGAAGATACCTTCATAGCAGATCAGGATTCCGGATTTTATCGTTTTACCATTAAATATGACTTCCGCCGGTTTTACTTCCTCTCCGGGGATATACGTCCCGATTCCCGATACAAATTTTTCGACCGGAATTCCAAGCGGGACATATTCTCCGAAAGGGACGAGATGAGACTTATAGTATTTTGCAACTATATTGAGTTCACTGTCAAATACGAATGCGCCATTATGCAAAAAGCGTCTGCCGTTTTCATAATAGTAAGTGGAGACACCGATTATCTGAGCAAACGGAAATTTATCCGGTCCGAGCATCGGGTCCGGTTGTGAAAACGACTGCATCTCATCAGGGAGTGAGAGCGGATATGCCGCCTCAGGCCAGATTACCAGTTCGGGAGCATCCCCTTCCGCCTTTTTAAGCAGGTCAAGATAGTTCGAAAGTATCGAACCCCTGTATTGCTGCGACTTCTTCTTTATCCCCTGATCAATATTACCCTGAAGCATTGATATCTTCAGCTTTGGTGAATTTACTGCCGCTTCATTGACATTATTTGCCCTCAGTATGCCATAGAAATAAACGAATATGAGCATCCCCAGAAGAAAGAACGAATATCTCAGAGGTCTTCTTTCGTTCCTGAGCAGGAAATGCCTTACCCAGCTTTCAAGGACTGCATTTATTGACAGAATTACATATTGTACCAGATAAATTCCTCCGATAGCCGATATCTGAATGAACAACAGATTTTTATATTGTGAATATGCAATGTTGCCCCACGGAAAACCTGAGAGCAGATAGTTTCTCAGATATTCAAGTGCAACAAAGACAAACGGGGCAATAATACTGATATCGATACCGACATTTCTGAAGATATAAACAGAGATATAAGCCCAGAAACCCCAGTACAGTGCACAATAGAATACAAGAATAAAGAGCACTGGAATTGCCAGATACTGCGGCATATTGCCGAAGACAGTCATAGCGATATCAAGCCAGTAAAGGACGATACCAAAATAGAAAACCCCTCCCGACAACCCTGCCAGAAATGCCCTTCTGGGTTCCAGACTCCTTATTGCATAAAGAAATGGTATAAAGGATACCCACGCAAGAAATCCCGAATAGAAAGGATTAAGCAGTTCCTTATCTGAAAACAGCGATATTACAAGCGGCTGGGATAATGCCGAAAGAATTCCGCTGAGAACCGAAAACAGAATTACTTTTATCCCGCTCATCATAGGGAGCGGATATTATTTTAAGAGTTGATTGCTGTCAATATTATCTTTTACTTTTTCTTAAAATACAGAATATCTTCCACCGAGCCCGTTCTCTGTTTCTGTGGCTTAAAAACCGCCTCAACTTTCATGCCGATTCTGATTTCGTCCTTGTTTATCTTGAGTCTGTGGATAATCCCACCTTCACAATCCCTGAATTTAACGAGTCCCAGAAGATGAGGCTCATCATATTTGTTACCCCTGTAATCATAATAACATTCTGTATAGGAGTACAATTCACCTTCTGTACCGACCTTTACATATTCCTTGCACTCTCCGAAACATTCATCACAGTACATCTGTGCAGGAATATATTTTTTGCCGCAGGAGCATTTACTCGCTATAAAATAACCTTTATCCCTGATGGTCCGGAAGAATTCGTCTCCGGCGATGCCTAATGTATAGACATAATTTACAGGAATCTGACCCGGGAATGAACCACACTCTATATTCTTTTCGAGTTTCTCCTTATACATTGTTTCTTACCTCCTCTTGGCCGCTGGTTTTGCCTTCGGCGGATTTTTCTCTCTTACAGGTTCGAAATAAAGAATATCGGTAATCGAGCCGGTTCTTTCGTTCTCGGGTTTCCATACCGCTCTTACCTTCATCCCGATTTTAATGTCTTCAGGCTCGACATTCCCGAGAAGGTGCAGAAGTCCCATACCTTCGCTCGCACCATCTATTTCAATTACTGCCGGTATTATCGGCGGCTCACCCTGCGGTATTCTCTGGGCATTCCAGTAGACCCTTGAGACCGCAAATGTATTTACTTTCCCAGTATCCTTGACATACTGCCATCTGTCAGTCGGTCTGAAACAGTATTCACAGAACATACGGGGCGGAATCATTATGCGGTTGCATTTATCACATACTCTGGCAATGATTCTGCCTTTTTTGAGTTCGTGCAGATATCTTCCGATGGCCTTTCCGTTGTCCCAGTTGTACTTCAAAACAGGGTCCCAGCTAATCTTTAAGGCCTTCTCGTATTCTTTGCTTGATAATCCCTTTACAGGAACTTTATCTATCTTCATTTTTGCCTCCTATCTTTTTAGTACAATAACTGTTCCTACCTGCATCAGGTCTCCCCAAGCCTGGGCAAGTCCGACTCTCGGATTACCCGGAACCTGACGTTTCCCGGCCTCCCCTCTTAACTGCAGGAATATCTCAATGACCTTCATCAGACCTGTGGCAGCGATTGGATTGCCCACACCAAGAGCACCACCGGACGGACAAATCGGCAGGTTTCCGTCTCTTGCCGTATATCCTTCGGCTGTAAGTCTTGCCGCCTCTCCTCTCTCGCAGAGCAGCAGTCCTTCCATATGATGAAGCTCTTTATAGTCAAACGGGTCATAAGGCTCTGCAACCTGAATCTCCTTGTGAGGCTCCTTGATTCCGGCCATATCATAGGCCATTCTTGCTGCCTTCTCTACATATCTCGGATAGTACAGATCCTTTGTCGCCCAGTACGCTGTATCCAGATTCCAGCCAACTCCCTCAATCCATACCGGTTTATCCGTCAGCCTCTTTGCAACGTGTTCTGATGCAAGAATTACGGCTGCTGCTCCGTCCGAAGCCGGACTGATATCAAGTCTGTGAACAGGGTCAGCAAGTACTTCTGAATTTACAATGTCCTCAACCGTCAGTTCCTCTGCTACCTGTGCAGACGGATGGTCGAGGGCATTCTTCTTGTTCTTGACAGCCACTCTTGCAACATCCTCCGGTTTCAACCCGTAAGTCTCCATATACCTTTTCATCTCGAGTGCAAAGATCCATATCAGTGTAGGCTTAATCGGCTGTTCAGTCGTGTGGTCGAATATGGTCAGAAATGCTCCCTGCGGATGCGGATGACAGCTCGACATCTTCTCTTCACAGACGACCATACAGAGGTCGCACATACCGGAGGCAACGTGCATCCAGCCGTGAATAGGGGCAAAGACTCCTGTTCCGCCACCTACGAAATTCCTGATATAGGGTTTTTTATTACCTCCGGCACCGCCGAGAAGGTATTCTCCCTTCATATGAACACCATCGAAGGCATCTGGCGCGGTCCCTAAAGTAATCATTTCTATATCCTTGAGTTTTAAGCCGCAGGAATCGAGTGCCATTTTGGAAGCCTGATATGCAAGCTCAGGTCCGGTCTCCTGTGCCCTTCTGACAAACTTAGTGATTCCTGCACCTACTATAGCAACTTTTCTCATACCCATATTCTAATCCTCCTCTCTTACTCGTTTGATAATACAGCAACGGCCCCGGTTGAAGTAGGAACGCCTCTGTAGATCTGGACTATTCCTCTTCTGGCATTCTTTACCTGTCTTTTACCGGCCTCACCCCTGAGCTGCATTACTGCCTCAAAAACCTTCATACCCCCGGATGCCTCAAATGTATGCCCTACACCAAGAGACCCTCCTGACGGATTGACCGGATATACTCCGTCGAGTGCAGTAAATCCGTTTGCTGTCAGAAATCCGGCCTCACCTCTTCTGGCTATACCAAGTGCCTCCAGATGCTGCAGTTCCTTGAATGAATATTCATCACAGACCTCCGCAAACTGTGTATCCTTGACAGGATTTTTAATGCCTGCCATCTCGTAGGCCTTTTTTGCTGCAAGTTTTATATAGTTTGCCTCGCTCATACACCTTGACCAGACATTTGCATTATCCGAGTACCACATAATTCCGTCTATCCAGACAGGATTTTTGCAAAGAGACTTAGCTGTACTCTCCTCTGCTATCACACAGACCACAGCCCCGTCGGATGTCTGTGCCTTATCCAGTTGTTTTAAAGGGAGAGAAATCGGTTCGCTGTTCAGCACATCTGATTCATTGAATATCGCACCATATCCTGCATAAGGATTATTTAGGGCATTTTTTCTGTTCTTTACAACGACAGATGCACACTGCTCCTCTGTATTCCCTGTTCTCTCGAGAAATCTTCTCATCTCAAGACCTGCTATAAAATCGGCATTTTCCTTAAGAGGTCTGATGTATATCGGATCCAGGGCAAATGCCATAACCTCATCGAGTGTCTCAATATTGGATACCTTTGAATGTCCCTCTATCGCAATGGTCTTGAATTGTCCAGTCTTAACCATCATATATCCGACACCGAGTGCCTGTAAGAAATCGGCAGTCACGGTATGAACTGACTTCATAACAGCACCAAGCTGGTCAGGTACATATTCATCGGCAATAGAATAACCCTCGATAAAATCCTCGGTAGCAGAAATAAATGAGTCAATCTCTTTTGGATGAAGTCCGGCCTCAGTATATGCCTTCTGAGCAGCTTCAAATATCAGTTCGCGGTAACTGACATCAGGACTCACAGGTTTAAAACCTGTACATCCTATACCAATAATTCCGACTCTGTTGTTCATAATAGTATTCCTCCTCTTAAAAATAAGGTAAAATAATCTATATTATTTTTGAAATGACAAAGCAATAAAAAATGAACAGAGCAGAAATAATTATCTGGTTTAAGCATTTTGCGATGTAATGTTTTTTTAGTGTTTCTCTGGTAAAAAATCAGGATTAATCCAGCAGGAGAATAAAAATTTAATCTGTATTTCATTCAACTAATGAGATTTATGGGTTTCTGCTGTAAAAAATATCGGTTTTTTGCACACCTCCCCTCTTATTTCCCATTTAATCTTATCTTT
>DYEF01000080.1 GCA_020725805.1 Bdellovibrio sp. | reverse complement strand
TGACCTTCGGGTTATGAGCCCGACGAGCTACCGGACTGCTCCACCCCGCAACAAGGGAGAATCCTTATTACACATTTAATTTTATATGTCAAGTCACATCTGAAAAAAACTTAATATCCGGAAATATCCCGAAATTTTTCATAAATCTAAAAAAAGATATTCTTACTTAAGGCACTTTCCTTTACATCTCCATACCTAACACCTATCCTTAAAACATAGTTAAATTCAATAAGTTAAAAGCTGTTCCTGAATTTTTATACGAATTTATATAACTTATTATATAACTTACACCATTTGGCTTATTGGAAAACTCAGAACATATAGGCGCTGTTTATTGTCAAAGCGAACATTATGGCTTCGGCTGTTAGGCTACACGTATTGCGAGCGAAGCGCAATGTTCTTGCGCCAATTCTTATCTCTTTTTTAATCGGTGCCTTTTTCATTACACCGAAACCAAAGATGGCAAAGATTGCTAAATATCAATAATTTGCGAGTAGAGAAAAGGCAGTTTGTCTTGACGAAGACGAAATTTTGTTCCGTGATTGTGTCCAGTACGAGCATCAAAATCTACGAGAATAAAACCTTCATCAATTGCCTTAATAAATTTATCAAGCGATAATGAAAAAAGCATTTGGATTTTTTTGTAATGAAAAAATTCAATTTTACCTTCTCGTCTTACGTCAGCCTGAATATAAAAGCAATTATGAAGCTTCGTCCCTGCTTTATGGAAAAGGTCATCAAAACCCCAGTATGGTTGTGGAGAAATTTCGCCCAAACCAGCTCTAGTTTTTACAGATTCAAGCCAAGAACGATGTCTTTCATCTACAAATGAAGCATCAAATGAAACAGTAACTTTTTTTTCATTATAATCAACCACAATTCCGAAACCGCGATCAGTTCGGTTTAATGCATTTATCGTTTGACGGAAACTCATTTCTGTCTTAGGATATTTAAAACCTGCAAGTTTATGTTTCCAGCCATATTTAGGCAAAAGTATGGATGGAACAAAGTTAAAAGCTCGTGGAGAAGGCTCACAATGAAACAAGGTAGTCAAAGAAGTGGTGTCTTCACGTTGACATTTCAATTCCCATTCAGCCGCATTAGGGATTGGAAGATTATTTTCTGCGATTCCGAGTAAATCTTCAAGAGTGTTACCCACGCCACCTGCATTGCCAGGTCGAGCATTTCTAATCCATCCTTTGTTTCTAATTTCTCTAAGAGCGGAAATTAAATCATCTTTTGTCAATATTTTCATTCAATGCCCCTCTTTTCGTTAAATATGTGGAGGCCGCCAAAAATCTAGTAGATATTCAAAAGTAACTCCCATAGTTATATAATTACTAGGCCAACCGAAGATTCCAATATTATTAACTATATTCGTTCGGTCCCAAATTATAATATTTCTTAGTTCATAACCACGCATCCGTAATTCGTTAATAAGTGAAACATGGATAGTGATTCTCTTATTTTCCCACCACATATCCGGAA
Source organism: Bdellovibrio sp. (assembly GCA_020725805.1). Classification (GTDB taxonomy): domain Bacteria; phylum Myxococcota; class SpSt-1050; order SpSt-1050; family SpSt-1050; genus SpSt-1050. The sequence continues at coordinate 32,528 of DYEF01000080.1, read as the reverse complement.
CATTAATAACACAATGACCTTTAGGTTTTAATAGGGGTAAAAGCCCTTCAAATATGTCACCCATATTTTTCGAATAATCTTCAATAGGCATTGTTCCTAAATCTCGCGGATCTTGGGAATATTGTTCAACTTTGTTAAGTTGTTCATTATTTCTATCGCGACGAGACTTATTTTTGCGTTTACGATTTAGTAGATTTGCATAAGGAGGAGATGTCCAGATAAGGGAAATAGACTCTTTTTCAAAGTATAAAGGAATGTTTCTTGCATCATCCTGAATAGCAATTTGAAGAGATTTATTGAACAGATTATTCTCAACATTCAATCGAGATGAGCATATTTCAACATATTTGGACTGCAAATCAAACCCGACAGCATTTCTGTTAAGATCTTTTGCAGCAACTAACGTTGTACCACTACCGACAAATGGGTCCAAGACAATTTCACCTTCATGAGTGAAAAGCTGAATAACCTTTTTACATAAAGAAATGGGAAAAGTAGCTGGATGAACAGATTTGTCACGAATGTCTCGTTTTTCATAATAAAATTGCCATACACCTAATTGTGAACGAATCCATTCTTTTGGAGTCATACAATTAAGCTTTCCATTCTTACATTGGCATGTTCGTAACCCTATAATTGGTAATTTTTTTTGGAAATACTTGTTGTTGGTTGAATAAATTGCAGATGGTATATTATAAGCCAGAGCATCTTCGGCAACATTCTTATCTTTATGATGCTTTCGAGAAGATTTTAATGTCAAATTGTCACTCATTCTTATTACTCCTGTTTAGAAAAAAAACCACCCACAACGAGCAGTTTATTAGTGCTGTTTCTTTTAATCAAAATACCTACAGATTAACTCCTTCCTATCCGTATTGCGTACATACTCTATATTTAGAAAAACATCAAACTATTATTTATAATCATAATCTATCTACTATTCTGATTCGTAAATATAATTTTGTCAATCATAATTGATGCTTTTTAATTGTATATTGATGAGAAAAGCTCCTCTCTCCTTAAGGACAAAATATTACTATCTGACATCTATCTCTTCTTCGAGATAGTTATACAGACTATGTTCTATCCTTATGGTCAGTCTTCCCGAGTCCAAATTCATATTAATAGTGCATTCACCTTTATCATCAGTCTTACATTCAGAGAGATTCCCTTCCTGAATAATTTTGATACTCGCAGATTTTACGGGAAATTTTCTGTCTTCATCAAAGACAGAGAATGAATACTGACCGGAGCCCGCAGAGAAAGGAGTATCTACTTTATAGCCCATTGTTTCAAAATATATAAATGGCAGCCCGCCGATATATTTTACTCCAAGTGAATCCAGAACCGGCACTGTTACATCTGTACCGTCAATCCTGTATTCGAATGAACGGTTTCTGTCCTGAATCTCCATTCCATGGTCGGCAGTAAAAACAAATAATGTCTTTTCAAAGATGCCGGCATTTTTATAGAGTTCGATTATCTTTCCGACCCTGAAATCTGTCTGTTCAAGAACTCTCTTTGTCATATCGGAATGGGGTCCCCAGCCGTGACCGGCACTGTCAGTAGAAGTCAGATTTATCATTACAAGATTCGGCAGCGGGAGTTCACCTTTTTCAAAAAGATATATCATCTGATTGACCGCCGTATTATCTGCCGAGGTAACCTGTTTCAGTTCTTCAATGACAGGGAGCGGCTCATATTTGTATGAAGAAAAATTATAGATCAGGGATTCGAGTGTAGCATAAGTGGCACCCCTCGTGCAGGGCTGATTTACAGAGGCCGAGAACTTCCCGTTCTTATTTGCCTTTGAATCATACTTTCCGAAATTCCTGTGATATGCCTCAAATATCGTCTCTGCTTCTTCCCTGAGATACTGGGCAGGTCCGACACCAAGGTCAATTAAGGTCAGAAGCCTCCCCCTCTCCCGCAGATAATAGAGATTATTAACAATTCCGTGATGTCCGGCATAAAGTCCGGTTCCGATAGTTGTGTGAGACGGGATTGTAACCGAGAAAAAATTGGTTATGTGTCCATACCTGAAAAAGATTCCATTCTCAAGAAGCGACCTGATATTGGGAATATTATAACCGGAATCATTGAGAGCCCTTTTGAGTTCTGTATGCGATAATCCATCTGACACAATAATAATTGCATATTCTGGATTTTCACCATTGAGAATATCTTCTATTACATCACCATCCTGTCTTCTCAAATAATTATCGTCCGAAATCTGATTATACCTGTTGACACCTATAATTTTCGAACCCCCCATTGCCTTGATAATAGTGGGCGCTATATCCGTTACCCTGACCGGATTTTCATAAACAATACCCTTTTTAAATCCCGCACCTGCTATAATCAGCGGAGAACGGGACTGAGTAATATCCAGATGACCGTGTGCACCTATCTCATAGAGTCCGTCACCGTAAGGCATTGGAAGACCAATAATATCTCCTGCGTTCGGGTCGTCGAAGAGTTGTGCAATCCTTTCGTATGCAAATGGATACGAGGTATCTTCCTCCTCGATAAAGGATATTCTCTCATCATTTTCGGAATAACCAGCGCTTGTATATTGAGTCTTTTCGGGGTTGTGTCCGGCAGAAATCTCCTCCGAAAATGTGGCAAGTGCATTATCATCAGTCTTTTCAATCGGATTTGCGCCGGATAAGACTGTGACAGGATATTCGTATCTACCGTTGGAAAATATTCTTTTAAATGATATTGTCCCCCTTCTTGAATAAACAAAATAATCATCTCCCTTTTTTGTTAGTATCAAAGACAACCCTTTTGCACTATAAAGTGCATCCTTTATCCGTTCAAAGACCTGAATTTCATTCCCGTTCAAGCCCTGGTCCCCTCTCCTTTCAAAAGGGATATATGAGTTTATAGATAGGATATATCTCTGCCCATCCTGAATATCAGAAGGTTTCAGAATTCCGAAATAATCACCCCCATTCAATGTGCCGTCCATATTATTATCGATATAGGCCAGAATCCCCTCATTGTAATCAAGCAACAGAGATATCATTTTATCTGTCTGCCATTTTGCTTTAGGCAAAAGCTTCTCTACATCAGGCATAACATCGAACACACCGAAGAAGGACATAATATAAACATCCTGTACCGTGGTGCCGGTTATGAAATTACTTTTTACAGAAACTTTTATCTTCTTCTGATTGCTGACATCTGCATCACTCAGTAATTCATCAGTAATTATAACATCAGCAGGCAAATTTCCTGTATCAGGACCTGTATCCCTGACAGCCCCATCCTCAGAACAACCATAAAGGATTGTGTAAAAAATGAGGAGCGAAAGCAAGAATCTGTCCACTGATAAGCCAAGTCTGTATGTAATATGCATATAATCACCTCTCAGTTTATCAGTTACTACAAAATAATAGCCTATCGGCTATTTCAAATCAACCAATAATTTGAGACGGGCAGGTTAACTGATTATTAACCGAAAGAGTTAATGTATTAAAAACACAGAAAATTCAAAATCAATGATAAAAACAATCAGGGTCCGAAATTTAGCTTTCAGACCCTGATCTCAGGAGGTCGCCCTATGGGTTACAATCTGAGTCTATCTGTTTACACAAACATTGAATCCAAGTTCTGTATCAACACAGATTTTATTAACGCCGCAATTAGCATTAGTATCACATACTTTATAACAATGGGATATATCTTCTCCTTCAACATACAGACACATATTCCCTTTTTGACAATGAGTCATATATTTACATTCCTGACCCTCCCCCTTATCTCCGGAACGTATACAAACACTCTTATCTTTATAATAGTTATAGCACATCTCATCGCTATCTTCACAATCTGAAGAATAGCCAACTTTATTACATAACTTATTACAATAAATATAGTTATTTGGATTCAAAACACAAATGCCATTATTATATTCCGATGTCACACAATAATTGCCCTCTATATCACAATCATTTATCTTGGGTGGAGGACATACCTCCTTTAAATCATCCACGTATTCACTACAAAAAACCGAATCAATCATATACTTAGCCTCTTCATTCTCTTCTTCAGTGCAGTCATCAAGTTTCTTATGCGCACTGTACATACACTCGCTCCCGTCTTCCTTCATACAGCTGCATACCTTGCAGGAATATTTTATAGTAGTACAAATATCAATCAGACATTCATCAAGCTTATCCGCAAGACTGACACAATTCTCATTTTGCAATGCGTTTGCCTCGGTCTCTGGTTTTTCCATAGCACCACAGGACAGATTCACTGCTACAAAAGCCATTAACAATGCCGAAAAAAATACCTTCTTCTTCATCTCTAAACTCCTTTCAAAAAGGTTTATATTTTTTTATCCTCTGCAATTTTTGTTCCATTTTTTTGATTTTCAGAAATCCCGGTTAAAAAACGATTAGAATCCGGAAGGTATTTTTATAGAAAATCGCATCTAAAAAGAGTGCCAGTTACACTTTAATTAGTTGATTTTACTCAATATTTTTAACTTTTTGGGCGTTTGGTGCCAGTTACGGAATATTCATGGAATATTCAAAATATAGAACAGGAGCAACCGGATGATTTGGTATCAGATACATCAGAAGACTCCTTATACGAATCTACAGTTATTACGTTGTCATAAGTTATCACATCTTTACCGCCTGAGGAATCTGTAATTACATCAACTATGATATCTTCACTACCGGTATCAACTACATTGCCTTTATCGAATCCGACATCCTCTATGAAAATAATATCTTCCTGAGCCTCACTGTCTTCAATGCCCTTATCAGGAAGTTCATATCCGGCATCTTCGGTACTGATGCAATAATTAATATCTGTATCCTTCTTGTTCGGATCGGGCAATTCAATATACGACCTGTATGTAGGATTGTGATATAACTTTACTGTCACCGGAACCGGGTTATTCTTTTCACCATAACTGCTGCCATCGTTCGGATTCTTCTCGAACCTCGGGTAGTTTGAAGACGAGACGGTCATCCTGAGTCTGTGCCCTTTGTTCAGAATTATTGAAGTCGACCAGAGGTCAACAACAACTTCTACAATCTCTCCGGAATTTACAAAATCAAGCTTATCCCTCGAATTTCTCGCAGCAATCCGCTGAGCTCCGTCCATTATCAGATACGATTTGCCATCAGGATAAACATCTGAGAGTCTCACCATCAGGTCAGTATCCTTCTGGTCAATCGAGACAAAGAGATGAGCCTTTACCCTTCCTGTAATTTCCATTGGCTCATTAAGGGGCTCCGTTGTAAAAACCAGTACATCTGTCCTATTCTCGATACTACTCTGTTCTTTCGGCCCTGCCGCAATATTTAAGTTATTGCCTCCGATTGTAGGTACGGGACTTGACGGATTATATACATACTGGCTGAAGGAATCTTCAGAAACGGGGCATCTGTCAGATAAACGCCCCTGTGCATCAGGATACATTCTTATACTGGCAGCCGGTACGGGCCAGTCATCAGCAGTGCGCCATTTATTACCCGGGGCTGTATTGTCCTTGACATCTCCCATCGTATAATAGATTACGTTCGGAATCGAATTGATATAGTCAGGGTCAGGTTGAGTTCCCAGATAGTGATTGAGCCAGATTAGGGCAAGAGATATCCACTCCTGAGGAATATCCTTCGCATTGGAAGGGAAGATAAGGTCTCCTATCTTTGTATTCTCAAGGGGAACCCCGCTGTGAATCCACGGACCAATTATTAATTTCTGTTTCCCTTTTGCATTTGGACCACCAGACTTCTGTATACCTACAAACGCATCAATCGTCCCCTGAAGGAAGATATCATACCATCCGCCCCTGTGAATTGCAGGCACATTAATTTTGGAAAAGGAATCCTTTACATCGACGACATCCCAGTACGAGTCATAAAGAATGTGAGATTTCATTTCATCCAGAACCCAGCTCTCCTTAATAGCATTCAGCCAGCCTTCCACATCTGACTTTCTGAAACAACCTCCCTGAAAGGCAATATCGGAGTATAAATCGGGTGTTGCAATCTCTATAACCATAGCAGATAAATCAATCCCTGTTGATGCAAGCATATACTGGGTAATTCCCAGAGCAGAACCTCCGTAGGTCGCAACCTTCCCATCGGACCAGTTCTGGTTTCTAATCCAGTTAATTGTATCAACTCCGTCCTGAAGGTCTCCCGCCCCGTCACACCTAAAAAAGCAGAATTTCCCCTCAGAGGCATATCTCCCGCGCATATCCTGAACTACAACTGCAATGGTATACGACTGACTGAAATAATTTCCCAGATCTTTCATATCGTTCTTATTATATGGAGTTCTGACAAGCAGTGTGGGCAGTTTACCGGAAAAATCCGATGGCAGATACAGATCTGTTGCAAGCTTTACTCCATCTCTCATCTCCACCATATGGGTCTCGAGTATTTGTGAATAAAGATTTTCTGAAGACCAAAAGAGAATAAAAAGACTAACAAAAAGGAACAGAATGAATCGGTTTTTAATCATCTTACCTCCCCTTGTTCGGGATACAATATCATACATTATTACATTAAGTGCATCAAGCAGTAAATCAACGCTTGTTGTTCCAAAGATGATACAACATTGATAAATGATAGTTCGATTACAACTGATAACATAATCACAGCAACAGATACAAATGATATATAATTTCCCGGATTCAGGTCAGAATTTAAGAGATATTCTCTCTTATGACTTAGGGACAGAGGGAAGTAAGGATGGTTCCAGTGGTGGTTCCTATATTTTGTTGTTTTCAGATTGACACCGAATTAGCTGTTTCCTACCCCTAATTTTTTCCGGCACCTTTACAACTGTACAACTGATAATTTTGTTTGTTTGGATAAGTATGATACGAAATTGCAAAGTTGTTTTATTAATTATTTAGCACCAAAATGGTTTTGAACAGGTAGTTCTTTTACCGGCAGAAAAGTATTTATTACGGGTATATATCTACAGAAATTCCGTTCCAACCTATTGCACCGCCACTCCATCCGCCGGTCCCGCCGGCTCCCCTTGTAAAAGTGACAGAATTAAGTGTTACGTTCGATGAACCGTATTTCATAATACAGACAGATGGTCCGCCTCCGCCACCTCCGCCGTATCCGCCGCTTCCGCCCTTTCCGCCTGCCCCGCCATCAGCCCCCATAGAACCATCGTCCTGCTCTCCGCCACCCCCGTAATAACCGCCTGCCCCGCCGGCTCCACCTGTGCTGCCCCAGCCTCCCACACCACCGCTTCCGCCGTTTCCGCCGTTTTTTGTAACTATATTCGAATAACTTATCGTTATTGTCGATGCCGAGAGATAGATACCGACTGATGCACCACCCCCCCTCCGCCTGCACCTCCCGTTCCTGCACAGCCACCCGCACCGCCACCTCCACCGGAACTTCCGTAGCTATCACAATCAACCGTCCCTCCGCCGCCACCGCCACCACCTCCTCCTCCCGCACCATTTACACCATTACCTCCGTTACCTCCTGAATTGGTAGCCGAATATCCTGTTGCGGTCAGCGTACCTAAAGATGTCCCTGATGTGCCGTTCGAACCATCCGGGCCGTCGGCCCCTTTCTGACCATACTGATTGGATAAAGGAGTCTGATTTCCCCTGCAACAGGGACCACCAGCACCTCCGGCCCCTCCTGTACCATAAGGACCAGTACCGTTTGCCCCCCAGTAACCATAACTGCTGTCGTGCCCGGCATCTCCTCCTTTTCCTCCGTGCATACCGCAGACACTTATTCCACCTGCCCCTCCGACAGGTCTCGAACAGGTACTGCACAGACCGCTCGAGTCCTCACAGCCCGGCTGACCACCGAGTCCGTTCATATTTGACGGATTATTGGACGGCCCCGGTGTACCGTTTGCCCCGTTTGCGCCATCTCCACCCTTCCCGCCTCTGATTGTACACCTGTTTATGTAGATGTTGGAAGAGTTCTGAATGAACATACCATAAGAGCTTGCTCCGGCAGTTGTTGCATCGGCGGAATATATATTGATTCTGTCGATATCAGTGCGGATTGTTATATTCGTTGCCATTATTCCGGATGTATTCGGATAGACATTTACGATATAGGAATTAGACCTCTTCCAGCCATTTGCCTTCGAATACCCTCCGAAGATGGAAACTCCGGCTGAGAGATTGAATGTCTCATTATAATTTCCTTCGGAGACAATGAGATATCTCGGAGGACTGTAGCCCGATGCAAGCTGAATCCCTCTGGTAATGGTCTTTACAGGGGAACTCATACTCCCGCTATTTGAATCCGAACCGGTAGAGGTATCGACAAATATCGCCTTGTTCTTATCTCCGTCTACACCATCGCAGTTGGAATCGACAAAACTGTCGTCGGGAACATCATCCGTTACCAGAAGTTCACACCCGTCATTCCAGTCCCCGTTGCAGTTCAGATATCCGCTGATACACTGGCAGTTACCGTTTACACATTGTGCATTCTGCCCGCACCGTTTATTACATACACCGCAATTATTTAAATCGTTTGACAGATTGGCTTCACACCCGTTTGATATATATCCGTCACAGTTCCCGTAAGGCGAATTACAATTGTTTATAACACACTGCCCGTAATTACACGTTGCAGAACTCACCTGCGAAAGGTTATAGCAATTGGTATTACAGTCACCGCAATGATACGGATCATTCGATATATTTATCTCGCAGCCGTCCGACCATAAACCGTTGCAGTTATAGTAATTCGTATTGCAAAAACAGGTTCCGCTTGTACAATAGGCATTCTGATTACACTTATTGCCGCAGGTCCCGCAATTGACGGAATCGGTATTGAGGTTGACTTCACAGCCATTGTTCTGAACGCCGTCACAGTTGCCGTAATTCCATTTACACACCCCGACATTACATACTCCTACATTACAGATATGTGATGTGACATTTGGAAGATTACATACATTTCCGCAGCCATTGCAGTTGAAGGGGTCGCTGTATTTATTTACCTCACATCCGTCTCTCCAGTCATCATTACAATTGAGATAACCCGTATTGCACTGACAGAGACCGTTTATACACTGGGCATTCTGATTACATTTATTATTACAGGAACCGCAGTTGCTGGCATCATTACTAAGGTTCTTCTCACAGCCATTGGAATCCAGAAGATCACAGTTGCCGTAATTTACCTTACATTTGACAATCCTGCATTCACCAGAATTGCAGATAACTTCATCTGTATTCGGAAGTTCACATTTCTGCTTACATTTCCCGCAATTGTTGGTATCGATATTTATGTTTATCTCACATCCGTCCGACCAGAGTTCGTTGCAGTTTGCGTAGGGAGAAATACAGAGACAGGTACCATTTGAACAATAGGCGTTCTGATTACAATTAGTAATATTCTGACAGGATGTACCGCAACTCTGATTACTGTTCAGATTAATTTCACAACCATCATCCCATTTGGTATTGCAGTTTGCATATCCGGTGATGCACTGGCATTCGCCGTTTTTACAGGTGGCATTCTGGTTGCATTTGTTCTTACACCCGCCGCAATTGTTACTGTCGTTTCTTATATCTGCCTCGCAGCCATTTGTGATAATTCCATCACAGTCCATAAAACCGAGAGTACAGGTTACAATCTTGCACTCGCCGTTTTCACACTTATTCAGAAATGTGTTGTCGGTAGCACATTTTTTGAAACATTCCCCGCAATTATTCAGGTCATTCATAATATTTATCTCGCAACCGGTATTTATACTCTGGTCACAGTCCTTAAAGCCGCTCAGGCAAATACACTTTCCGTCGTTGCAGAGAGAATTGTCGCCGCAGTTATTGTTACACGAACCACAGGTTAAGGCCGAATTCTTCAGGTCTGCCTCACAGCCGTCAGAGATATCGCTATTGCAATCATAAAAATCACCGGTACATTTCTCTATTGTACAGATTTTGTTTATACAATTCCCGGTCGCATTTGCCGGATTACAGAGTCTTTTGCAACCTCCGCAATGCTCGATACTCGAGGTAATATCTGTCTCACATCCGTCGAGCGGGTCCTTATTGCAATCCATATGGTCCGGGTCGCAGTTCGAACCTTCACCTGAAATTTTAATTACCACAAGCGGATTCTCTCTATCCGATGATTTAATTTCTATCGAACCACTCCTGCTGCCAATACCGGAAGGTCTGAAGCTGACATAAAATACAATATACTCGGATGAATTGAGAAAATAAGGAAAGCTCTGAGGGAGCCCCGTAAGTGAGAAGTCTGGTGAACTGCCGCTCGAAAGGTCTATGCCGTAAAGAGACATTTTACCGTAACCTATATTTGTAACCTTAACAATATAAGGTGAGGCATCGGTATTCACCGCTACACCGCCGAAATCAACGGATGTGGGTTCAACCTTAATTTCAGTATCTACACCTTTTGCGCTGATACCAAATGAGACCTGAGGATTCTCCGAATCATTCGAATAGACAATCATTGTATCATTTACATTTCCTACAAACAGAGGTGAAAAATCAACTTCTACACTGATACACTGCCCGTATTTAAGCACCCCTTCAGGATTTTCCGGAATTAGTGAAAAGTTTTTATTTACAAGACCGGATTTCTTATCTATCTCGAGGTTCCCGCCTCCGGCATTGCATATCCTGAAGAATCTCTTCTCCGTATTCCCTCTCTCAACTTCACCGAAATCGACCCCTGAGGAGAGAATGTCCACTCCGCTCAGGTCAACAACAGATACTCTTGGCGGGACGTATCCGGCTTTTGCGTTCAGATTAACACTCAGCAAACCATCCTCTGATTTGTCCCCGTCATTATTTATGTCTAAGTCGTTAAACTTTAATGTTACACCATATCTGTCATCTGCCGCTTCATTCTGTGCATCATACTCCACAACGAGGTGTATGTATTCACCACCCGAGAGATAATAAGGGGTGTTAATCTCATTGCCACTAATGGGGTCCGAGAGAAAAGACGAAAACCTGTTTTTGTTTCTGTCACTGAGATTCATCGGGTCTTTCGAAAAATTCTTCACAAGCAATATTCCATACTCTGCATTATTGAGAATTCTGAATATCTGAACCTTCTTCTCACCAACAGGAATATTGCCGAGATTAAGGGCAATCTCATTTGTCTCTCCCTGAGACGGGAATACAATCTCCTTGTTTTCACTGTTCAGATAGACCACCAGCAGGTCGGCCTCGTCTTTATATGAGTTAAACAGTCTGATTCTGAGTAGCGGCATATTCTCATCATCAGAACTGACAAGCAGATATCCGGTATCGGCATCAGCATCATCCTGAATACATTTTACAACTATCTCGAATGACCCGGACGGCTCTATTACAGTATTGCTTACATAGTCTGTCCTGAACGAAAACACATCCTTGTTTTCACCCTGTTCAATCTGTACTGAAAACACCTTGAGACCTGTATCTCCGGTATTTCTTATAATAACACTCTTCTCTGCCTTTTCGCCGTATTTTAATGCACCGAAATCCACCTGTTCGGGTTCTGCCTTTATCTTAGGCTGACCTGACATATTGTCGGTGTATTCCCCGTCAGCAGAAATAATGTCATCCAGAACATCTCCCGTTAAAGCATCGGCAACAGCGACACACTTGCTGTTAATACACTCTTCACCCGGATTGCAGTCTTCGTTTACTCTGCAAAACTTCTCTTTCTTCTTTACACATCTGTGATTTATGCACTCCTCATCTTTTTCACACTGGGCAGTATTCTTACAGTACCTGAAAGTATCCGTAATCTCATCGTCTCCGCCTATTGAACCAACCGGACTGTCTCCGCAAAATGAGAGTATATAAGACAGAACACCAACCCCCAGTATTATAGAGAGAGTTTTCAGACAGACTTTCATAAATTTTCCTCCGGAACTAACCTTTTAAAATATATCATAAACTAAGTTAAAAATAAAGAAGCCAAAATTTTTCAATATTGTCGTCTGAAAACCGAACCGGTATTTACAGGCAGAGGTCAAAGAGCAGGTTACTTATTATCATCTCGGGGGGAAGCGCCGAAGTTCGGAGCATCAGGTCGAACCTTGACATAAACTGCATTGATTTTATAAGTTTGTTCCTGTCGAAATTTCTGGCCTGCGGTACGAATTCCGATTCGACGATTTTATAGGGAATTCCGAGTCTCTCGGAGATTGCCGATATACTGCTCTGTTTTTCGAGGAGAGATTTTGTCAGATAGAGCTGTTCGAGCATTCTCATCACCGGCTGGACGAGCTGTATGAGATTCTCCCTCGAATTTCCGGATATATCGAGAATTCTCAGTGCCTCATCTATCCTCTTCCCGGCTATCGCATTGGTAAAGTCATATACGGTAAAACCCCTGAAATTGAACACAAAACTCTTTATATCCTGAAGAGTAATCTTCTTCTTCGAGGGGTCGTACATCACAAGCTGTGAGAGGATATTGAAAATAACATCCTGCTGATTCCCGAGTTCCTGTACAAGATACAAAAAGGCATCCTGTTCAATGACTATGCCGGATTTCCCGAGAAAATTCTGCACCTTCTTCATCAGCTCGGAATTTGCAAGCACATCGAATCTGTATATTGCCTTTCTCTTTCTGAGTTCTTTGACGAATTCGGTTGCACTCTTGCCTCTTACAGAGAGTTCGTCCTGATAATACACCAGAATCAGAAGTGTACCCTTAAACTGGTCATATTTTATTATCTTACTCAGGTCAGAATAATCCTCTTCCCTGAGTTTCTCCGCCTCCCTTGCCAGAATCAGTTTATTTCCTCCCATAAAGGAAGGTGTAACGAAGCTTCTGTAGAGTTTTACGCCGCTCTCCTCTTCACAATAGAAAACCTCGTAATTGAACTCACTGGATTTTTCCCCCAAAAGTGCTTTCTTTATATAATCTATCGCATTTTCGATGCGCATCTTCTCAGCACCAAAGAAAGCCATTACCGGTTTATATTCCTTCTTCTTTATCTCCTCCAGAAGTTTCTCGGGAGAAGAAAAATCATCGGATACCTTTCTTGATAGTCTCTTATATTCCTTGAATGCCAAGGGTCAGCTCCCTGATAAATCTGTCCGAAATTGTATTAAACACCTTAATAATTGCAAGCCTTTTATTGGACTCTGTGGTTGCAGGAGAGTCTGCCGAAAAATAGTAGCTGCTCTCCGTAATACTGAATAACCGCTTTTTTGATGAATCAGAGAGACTCACAAATTCAAATCCGACCGAGACCCTGCACTCATATTCATATGAATAGGCAACATTTATCCCCTGACGGTATGAGAGAGGAATAAACTGTATGCTGTTAATATTTGCGTTTATCTCATACTCTGCATCTTCTGATTCGGTCTTTATCTTTATCCCGTTTGACAAAAACCTCTTATGCAGAACTTTTATGAGTTCCAGTTCGGCACCATATTCCGGAGTAAGATTTTTAACCTTATTAAGTTTGATTGAATACCCTTTTAATCTCTCCTGCACCGACAAAACCTTATAACCGCAGGAGAAAAGGATAACAACAAACAGAAACAGTTGAAAATAGGAAGTAATTCTCATTATCAGCAATAAGGATTTTACCAAACTACTTCACCACTATATTGATTAATTTATCTTTAACATAGATTATTTTTACAATACTCTTCCCGTCAATAAACTTTGCTGCCTTTTCGTCTTTTAGCGCCAGTTCCTTTACAACGGATTCATCTGAGCCTCTCGGGACTTCGATCTGCGAGCGGAGTTTCCCGTTTACCTGAATCACGACCGTTACAGTATCATCAATCGTGTACTTTTCATCATAAGACGGAAACGGGATTCTCGAGATATCCTCATCGGTAAATATCCGAGAGAAGAGTTCCGATGCGAGATGCGGGGCAAACGGATAGAGCATTAAAAGATTACTCCTTATCAAAAACGAGAGTAACGGAAGCTGTGTATCCTTTCTTACATTCAAATCCCACTTAAAGGCCGAGACTGAGTTATACATCTCCATCATTGCAGCTATTGCCGTATTGAACTGCCATTTCTGCTCTACATCTGTCAGGACCTTCTTTATGGTCTTGTGAACGAGTCTGAATATCCTTGCCTCCTCCTGGTCAAATTCCGGATAATCAGTATTCCTGTAAGCCTCTTTCAGACTGCCAAAATGTTTTTCGAAAGAGGTTATGAAATTGTAGATTCTGTTCAAAAACCTGAACGAACCCTCAATCCCCTGATCGCTCCACTCGAGGTCCTTTTCGGGCGGCGCGGCAAAGAGAGAGAAAAGCCTTGCAGAGTCTGCTCCGTATCTGGCAATCATATCATCCGGTGAGACCACATTCCCCTTTGACTTACTCATCTTAAAGCCGTCTTTATAGACTATCCCCTGAGTCAGCAGCCTTGTAGCAGGTTCATCTATCGACAGAAGGCCGATATCCCTCATCGCTTTGGTAAAGAATCTGAAATACAAAAGATGCAGAACGGCATGTTCGGGCCCGCCGATATAGATATCGACCGGAAGCCAGTAATCCGCCCATTCCTTTTCGAACGGAACTTTATCATTATCAGGTGAGAGATAACGGGCGAAATACCAACTTGAATCCACAAATGTATCCATAGTCTCAACTTCTCTTCTGGCACTGCCCCCGCACTTCGGACACTTTGTATTCACAAAGTCCTGAACTCTCGAAAGCGGGGCCTCGTCCTTCCCTGTCAGAGTAATATTTTCGGGTAGCACAACCGGAAGTTCCTCATACGGCACAGGGACTTCACCGCATTTTTCACAGTAAATCACAGGAATCGGTGTCCCCCAGTATCTCTGCCTCGAGAATCCCCAGTCTCTTAAATGATATGTAACGGCTTTCGAGCCCTCTCCTCTCTTTTCCAGATACTCGGCAAGTTTTACCTTCCCCTCCTCACTCGTGAGACCGGAAAACTCACCCGAGTTTATCATTATGCCATAATCCTCAAATGCCTTTTCGAGTTTATCACCCTCGGGAATATCCCCGTCTTTCGGTTTTATAACCGTCTTTATAGGGAGTCCGTATTTCTTCGCAAAGAGAAAATCCCTCTGGTCGTGTGCAGGCACGCTCATTACTGCACCGGTCCCGTAATCAGGCAGGACAAAGTTTGCAATATAGACGGGTATCTGACGCTTGGTAAAGGGATTTATCGCATAGGCACCCGTAAAGACCCCTTCCTTTTCGCTGTTGACGTTTGTCCTCTCTATCTTATCGGTCCTCTTCATCCTCTCGACAAAATCGTTTACCTCTTTTCTTTTGTCCTCCCTCACAATTCTATCCACAACCGGATGTTCAGGGGCAACAACTATATAGGTTGCACCGAAAATTGTATCTATTCTTGTCGTAAAGACCCTTATTTTTTCCCTTTTACCCTCTTTTTTCATCTGAACACCGGCCGGTCTCGAGCACTCAGAACATTCAACACCTTCCGCAATTTCAAAATCGATAAAGGCCCCCTCTGATTTGCCTATCCAGTTCCGCTGCATCGTGGTAATTCTCTCGGGCCAGCCCTGAAGTTTCTCAAGGTCCTGCAAAAGTTCTTCGGCATACTTCGTAATCCTGAATGCCCATTCCATTACCTCCTTCTGGGTAACTACCGAATCACACCTCCAGCATTTCTGCTCGATTACCTGCTCATTTGCAAGGACAGTCTTACAGGATGGACAGTAATTGACCAGAGATTTCTTCTTATATACAAGGCCCTTCTCGTAGAATTTCAGAAAAAGATACTGATTCCATTTGTAATATTCGGGTTTGTAGGTAGCAATCTCCCTTTCCCAGTCATAGGAAAGACCGAGCATCTTCATCTGTCTTTTGACATTCTCGATATTCTTGGGAGTCCTGACCTGCGGCATAATCCCTTCCTTGATGGCTGCATTCTCTGCCGGAAGTCCCAGTGAATCCCAACCCATAGGGTGAAGGACATTGTATCCGCGCATTCTGTAAAATCTGGCAAGAAGGTCGCCTATGACATAACACCTCACGTGCCCCATATGCAGATTACCGGAAGGATACGGAAACATCTCGAGAACATACATCTTTTTCAGGCTCTTGTCATTCTTTGCCCTGAAAGAGGATTTTTCCTCCCATATTTTCTGCCATTTTTTCTCTATCTCCTGTGCTCTGTATTCGGTCTCCATAAATTCTCCTTGATAATCAAAGTATATTACCGCTCAAAAACTGCCATTTATTAACACCAAAAACAACTTATTTCAACCCAATCTTGTATCAAAGAGAAACCCATAAAAACCCATAAAATAAATCACGCTGAAGAAATTACTTCCACCTGAAAAGATTTATCAGGCACCGTTTGACAAATAATAAAATAAAATATACAAGATTACCGCATTTTTCCCAAAAGACCGGATTCAGGAGGAGTCTATGTTTTCTGATTCAATCAAAAGAGAAAAATTTATGAGATCCGAAATATTACTGCCGAAAAATTACAAAAATCTGCTGAACATAGAGGAGACAGAGGAGGCAATCAAGTACATTAAGGATACCTTCCAGAAAGAATTCTCAAAAGCACTAGGACTTAAGAGGGTTTCGGCTCCGCCTTTTGTACTCAGAAAGACAGGACTGAATGATTACTTAAACGGGATAGAAATGCCCGTCTCGTTCAGGGCAAAGGCATTAGGTCAGACAGTTGAGGTAGTCCAGTCGCTTGCAAAATGGAAGAGGAACGCGCTCTATGAATATGGTTTTGGTCTTTATGAGGGGCTCTATACTGATATGAATGCCATAAGACCGGATGAGTATCTGGATAATCTTCACTCGATATATGTCGACCAGTGGGACTGGGAGAAGATAATCAGGGACAGCGACAGGAACTTGGATTTTCTCAGAAAGACGGTAAGAAGCATATACAGGGCCATAAAAAATGTTGAGAATATGGTAATTAAAAAGTTCAATAAAATATCAACCCCCGTTCTGCCGGATGATATTCACTTTATCCACTCCGAGGAATTATTTGATATGTATCCCAGACTCTCTCCCAAAGAGAGAGAGTACAGAATTGTAAAGGAGAAAAAGGCGGTATTTATTATCGGCATAGGGGCAAAACTTCCTGACGGTAAAGCCCATGACGGACGTGCCGCCGATTACGATGACTGGTCAACACCAACAACTGCAAATACACGTGGTCTGAACGGAGATATTCTCGTTTACTATCCTCTTCTGGATATCGCCTTCGAACTATCCTCGATGGGGATAAGGGTTAACAGGGATTCTCTGATTCTTCAGCTACGCGAGAAGAAGGAATCAGGCAAGCTGAGACTGCCTTATCATCAGAATATCATAAACGGGAAGCTGCCGCAGACAATAGGAGGCGGTATTGGTCAGTCGAGACTATGTATGTTCTATCTCAGAAAGGCACACATAGGTGAAGTTCAGTCTTCCGTCTGGCCCGATGAGATGAAGAGGATTGCCGGAAAGCACGGAATTTTGCTTTTATGAAGGTTGTTCTTTGTTCTACTTTAATAATACTTTTTATATCCTTCTCTCCAGTTTTATTTGGAGAAGAAAATTATGAAAGTTTTGCATTGCCTAAATTTTATGCCGGTGGTAACCCTTATAGTTATCTGAAGTCCCCATCCAAAAAACTTCTGTCAAAAGAAATAAAATGCGACGGTTTTATAAAACCCTTTTTTGGTATAAGAACCAGTAAAGAATATGTGTTTTCACCTACAAAGGCAGCAACAGAGGGTCTGGTAGCTGTGTTGAATAAAAATATGGAGACCGCCAGGTATTGTGCAAATAGTCTTCTACAAAGAGCTAAATTTAAAAATAATTACCTTATATTCCCGTTCGAATTTGACTATGTCCCATATATGCCTGTCAATCTGAGAAAGGGGTGGATATCCGGTATATCACAGGGATTATCGCTGGGATTATTTGCCCATCTCTATATAAAGACAAAAGATAAAAAGTACATTAAACTCGCAGAGAAGATATTCAATTCATACAGAATCCCAATTGAGAAGGGAGGATTTGTCAGATACTATAAAGACTCCGTATTTTTTGAAGAGTATCCTACCAAAGATTTTAACGGTGTTTTTAATGGGTCGGCTGTAGCTGCACTGGCTCTATGGGATTATTATCAGATTTCAAAGAATGAAGAGGTTCTTAATTTATTTAGAAAATATATCAAATGGCTTGAAAATAATATTTCTAAATACGAAAAAGTTGATGATAAGACTGGCGTTGTATTTAGTTATTACAATTTAGTTATTAGAAGACCTGAGATTCTGTTCAGATTCTCTGGTGATGCGGAGGCATTGATAGAGGAAATCGGGCTCTATGGCAGGGATGAAAAAGGAGAAAGTCATAAATATATACTCAAATTAGGTTCCAAAAGTGATGATGACCCGGAAGAAAATATCTATATTTGGGCAGACAAGGAATATACAAACTGGTCAGAAAGAACAAATAATGGAAGAATAATTAATAAAAAGAAGGGGATTTATAATCACTCGCCGTTTTATGCATATCTCAATCAGGGTCTTACAGAGTTAAAAATCGAAGTGAAATATAAGAAGCTGTCGGAAAAGGATTTACAACTGCAGATTTATGACGGAAAGGAGTATCATCTGCTCGGTTATCTGAACGGAAAATCAGATAAAAGAGATATTCAGAGGTTCAAGATCGGGAGAAAACTGACAGATGTTATTGTATCAAATCTTCCAAAAGAGCCCGTTGTTGAATATAAATATCTGGACGATAATTACCTGCTTCTCAAAATTCTGGCTAACATTTCTGGTTCTGCGGTACTTTTGAATTATGCAGTGAGGTGGAAGGAGTCGGTGAATTTTGTAAATAGTGAGTTTTATAATTACTACCCGCCTGAGATTACAGAGAAATCAGAAAAGATATATAATCTGGGAAAAGAATGTAAATTCGGAGTATATGGAAACAGTTTGATTAAATATGATGGAGTGTATTATCTTTTTTACAATTGTGGAATTGAAGAAGGCGAGAGCAGGATATCCCTTTTATCAGGAAAGAGCATCAGCAATCTGAAGAATGCCGGATGGATTTTTAACGAAGACATTATAAAAAACAATAAGCTCAACAAAATTAATTTCAGTATAGTTAACATTGACAATCTGACAGATAAAACTTTATTCAACCTGTTCTTTATAAAAGATTCCTCATTGCTCTTTTCTTCTACCTATGACATCTGGAGATGGGAGAACCTGACTAAACTTACTGATATTGAGACTGATTCAATAGTCCCATTATCATCTGATCAAAATAATTTTAGTTTTTTATACATAGATTCAGGCAACAGAAACAAAATAAAACTCAGGAGTAACAAATCAGGCATTAAACCCGTTGAAATCATAACCGAAAAGCCATATAACAGATTTACAGATATAGCCTATGGAAATTTCGAAGGTAAGAATGTAATAGTCGCAAGATTAAACCTTCCAAACAGAAATGACATCAATTTATATATAGAATGTAAAAAAGAGAGGTTTTCAGGCGGGAAGATAAATCCGATTATAATTGAAAAGGACTTCCTTGATAAAGAAGATACAATAATGAGAAATTTATCTATATATTCTGAAGAAGGGGATTATTATCTGATTTATACAGGTTATTCACCCAAAAATGATTCCCCTTCCGGCATTTATAATGCAACGATCAACAAAAACCTGCTTAGAAAATTAATCAAAGAAGAATGCAATGAATAAAATTTAGCTCTTCTCTTAAAACCGGAAATTAACTATTTGCTGAATTTTACGAATCTGTCATCGCAGAGGTGAAGGGGTACTTTCGCTCTATCTTTCCATTTTTTATCAAAGTAGTTCTCATCGGCGTATGCGGTCAGGACTCTTCCGATGAAGATATATGATTCTCCGGCCTCTACCTTCTTTAAAAGTCTGCATTCGAGATGGGCTATACATTTATCTATTACAGGTGATTTAACCATTCTGCCCCTTTTCACCTTAAGACCCATCTTCTGGAGTTTATCCATTCTCCTTCCGGAGAGTGTCCCCGCCATCATAACCTCTTTTATCATCGAAAAATCAGGTATGTTAATTACAAATTCCTTCGAATCGTTGATTAGTTCAGAGGTAAACCACTCCTTCACAATACAGACAAGGACAAGGGGCGGATTGACAGAGACCGGGGTCATCCACGCACAGGCCATTACATTCTCTTTCCCCTTCTTCGACCTGCTGGTAACGAGTGCTACTATCTTTGGGTGTAAAAGTTTATATGTGTGCTTACCGCTTACCTTTCTCTTCATCAAAACCTCCGAAAGCGCCTCACAAAGACCAATCTTATATCAACTTTTCAATTAGTCAAAAAAATGGCTTTTATTTATCCCCGCGCTTTAATTCCTCTTTGATTTTCTTCAGTTTTTCATCGGTCTTTCTGAAAAATTCATCTTTTGGAAACTCCTTCAATGCCTTTTTGAGGAGTTCCTCTGCCTCCTTTATATTCGCATCTTTCAGAAGCTTTGTCAGTTTGTTTTTGTACAACTCATAGTCCGTCTTCTCCTGACCGGGTACTTTTCTGACCTTATATCTTGACCCCTCCTTACTTACAATTCTCTCTTTTATTTCGTCTGGAAATCCGATATTTACCGGTTTGAAATTCTCGTCCTTCGAAATTCCGTCCACATACTTTACCATCAGTTCTCCGAACAGATTCTTATAGGCTGAGACTACCTTTGTCGTAACCTTCTTCGAATATTCCGTGAGAAACTCTATCGCGTCGTATTCGGACCTCTTGTGAAGTTCCAGAGCCTTCTTTTCAACAAGTCCCTGCTCTGACAAGAATTCTCCCTCAATCTGGCTTTGAAGTGACTTTACATCTTTGTACGTATAACTGTATCTCGGATAAACGAAGTTAGAGACAGCATTTACAGCCCAGAAAGCAGATTCCCAGCTGAACCTGCCGATAGAACCTGCCTCCTTCGAAAATTCATAGGGGACTTCCCTTGCAGAACAGTAAACCGGCACATAGGTTGTAAAGAAGGTGTCATCCACACCAAACCATAATACACCTCCAATCTCATCCGGCAGATTTGACCTTGATTGTGAAACAAATGAAAAACCTGTCTGATATGTCGAGATGGGTCTTTCATTGAAATACTCTGTATCCCTGTATTCCCAGAAGAGAGGTCTTGGCCTGTAAGGTGATTTATAAATCCCTGCACCTGTATCCTGTGAAATATCCAGTTCTGTCCCTTCATAGTGGTCCCGCATAAGTTCAAATACGTCCTTTAGTGAAAGTTTCTTTGCTGGCTTAATATATAGCGGCATCCTCTCAGTAGTCTTTCCCTGAATATAGGTAATGTATTTATTCATATCCTTGTTTACTCTTTGAAAGATTGACCAGACCCTAGCATCAGCCACTCTAATCTTCTTAAATGTAAGCGGGTCGTAAGCATCCGCAAATGAGAAATCCTCGTCCTTGCCATTAAAATATCCCATCTTTTTTGCAAAACTCAGAACATCCTGAGACAATCTTACATTCTCTTTATCACCAAACGGTATTTTTGTAATCCTTGCCTGATTGGCGTGTGCACTTATATATCCGTCCGGTATTCTAATTGCTGCCCATACAGCCCCCTTCTCTTCTCCCTTACCGACCATCTCCATAATCCAGACCTCATTTTTATCGGCAATTGAAAATGACTCCCCTTTGCTCGAATAACCATATTCTTCGACAAGTTTTATCATAACCTCAATTGCCTCACGGGCGCTTTTTGCCCTCTGAAGTGCCAGATACATCAATGAGCCGTAATCAATTCCCTTCTCTGACTTTAATTCGTCTCTCCCTCCAAAAGTAGTCTCGGCTATTACAACCTGATATTCGTTAATATTCCCGATTACATTGTATGTCCTCCCGGCCTCTTTTATATCCAGAAGATACTTACCGCTATCCCAGTCAAATATCTTTCTCATTGTGCCGGACGGATAAACTGCCGGCGGATAATGATAGAGATACCCGTAGAGTTCGAATGAGTCTGCAGAATAAGTAACCATTACCGAACCATCTTCTGATGCACCTTTTGTTATAAGGATATTGGTACAGGGGTAGAGGTTTAGGGATGATAATATAATCGTTAGAAATGTGATTACCGGAAGTCTGAACATATATACCTCCTCTGAAAGATTTTCTGAGAATACCAATTTCCTTTTATGCGTCAAGGATATTCATTACAGAGATACTACAAATGTGAGTCCACGGTCCACAGTCCATAGTCCACAGAAAATTCAGTGCCAAAGTGCTGAAGGCTAAAGAGCTGAAGTTTTGATAAAATATCTTTTAAGGATTTTTGAAAAATTTTGGGATATTTTACAGTCTTATTTTCACGACATTAAATGCAACTGATTTTATCTTCTGGCATTATTTCGATAAACCAAGGCCCACCAAATTTTATGGAAAAGTCTGATAATTGCTGATAAATTAGTCTTATGATTTTTTTAAAAAATTTTAAGGAGCAAATGTATGAAGAGAATGCTTTTTGCCGGTTTATTTGTCCTGTCAGCCTTTTCCTTTCTATTTGCCTGCAGCGAGAGGGCAGAATCGGGTTTGGATGCGGGTTATGATGATACTCAGATACTAAATGATACAATTGCACAGGATATATATGAACCTGATGCAGGGTCCGATATCGATTCAGGACTTCCGAAGAAACTCCCGTTTAAAATAGAACGTGAGAATGAAGGTGAACCGCTCACTGACGAAGAGATTACAGCCTTCACAAAGAAACTGATGAATTTTTACAAGACGGTTGAATTCGGCAAGTGGGTAAACAGGATTAGTCACGGTGTCCACAAATCAACAGGATATCCCGACTATATGATCTGGTGGCACGATGTGGACCCGATTAAGAAGGGAGACACGGTTGTATGGCATCACTCTACCCGCGGAGGGGCTCACAATCCCGCGATACCTACTTCAAAAGTCCTTGGTCAGATGATCGCAGGATATCTTCTGACCGGCGATGAAGATATGAGGTATATCGCAGAACAATATATGAAGGGAGTCATCGCATGGATGAAGGGAATGGTCTTCGATGAGAATGACCCTTACCAGTTCGTTATGGCACGCAATATCATTACATTTAATCACAGTTATTTTATTGAAGGCAACAAGAAGAAAGAGGTAGATTACAAAGACTGGTATTATCCGTATGAAGGCTGGAATGCGCACAGATTCGAGTATAAAAACAATCCTTACTGGGGAGATATCTGGGTAACAAATATGCGCTCAAAGGATGATGTCCCGCACATTTACAGGGCAACGGCGTATATAATATATCTGGAAGAACTGGCAAAGGACGAGAGTCTGAAGAAAGTCGCCGAGGAGGCACACTATTATATGCGCGGATTTACAAAGGATATTGTTGACTCCGGCTACTACATAAGGACAAAGGACAAAGACGGGAACATTTACATACCAACCGAAGACCTTGCAAGTTTTGTCACCTATGAGTTTATGGACCCTTATGCAGAGTGCAATGCAAAGCTGACTACCACATTGATTGCCTATAGTGAACCTAAAGGTCTCAACTGTAAAAAGGGTGGTATCAATACCTATGAGGAAGTGGCGGTCAAAAATCACTATTACAATCTGGAAATCGTAAGCAACTTTCATCTGGATTCACAGCTCTTTTCCCTTATAAAAAGACAGGACAGATTTGCAAAGTATCTGTCACAGGGCATTATCGAGAGAATAGATACATACCTGTCGCAGATGGATACAGATTTCAAGGATGAAAAGAGCTTTAAGGGGGATATGGCTGCATATCTATTCAAGGCAGCATCTCAGGGAATTCCATTAAAAAATAGTGAGGCAAGACTCATTCATCAGCAGTATAGTCTTGCAATTGACGATTATCTCCAATGGCCGTACTGGGACCTCTGGGACCCGAAGTTTACCGACGGGCAATATCCATATGACCCTTATTCTGAAAATGGTCGGGTTGCAATTGAAAATATGTTTTTTGTATTCGAATATTGTTTCTCCTATTTCAGGGCTGAAAACGGAGCCAGGATTGTAGATTGTGAAATTGTCAGGGACAGCTCTAAATGGTAAGAGAAAGTTATACTGTAAAAAGACTCAGGACAATTATTTCAAATGTCTGGCTGTTTACAGATAATAACGGCGAAAGATATCTGATTGACTCCGGACACACAGCAGAACTCCCGGCTATTCTGCTCAGTCTGAGATATTACAGAGTCAGAAGAGAGGGTGATATAAAGGCAATTCTTTTAACACACAGGCATTCGGACCACGCCGCAAATGCTGAATACCTCTCCAAGAGATTTGGAGCAAATGTCTATGCCCATAAAAACGACCTGCCATTCTTGAAAGGAGAGAGAAGACCACCAAAAATCCCCTATGGAATCGGTGAGTTCTACGATGATATTCTGATAATATTCGAGAACAAAAAGCCGGCTATTTGTAAAAACGTACTTCCTTTAGAACAATTTGAAAACAAAGATTTTGAAATTTTTGAGATGTTCGGTCATACAGAGGGTTCTGTCTTCATCTATCACAGACCATCCAAAATCCTCTTCTCGGGAGATGTGCTCTTTACAGGTATACCGGCAATAGGGAGAAAAGAACAGCTCTTTGCTGCTGTAAAGCAGTATTCGAGTAATGTTAAAGAGTGTCATAAAAGATTATATGAGTTTCTTAGTAATCCACCTCCAATAGATATTATTTGTTCAGGTCACGGACCAATCGTTACAAAAGATGTGATGGAAAAACTTAAATCTTTCAGAAATAAAATAGCTTCAAATAGCTGAATATAATTACTCCTGATAAATAATATACAAAGTAAAGGTATTTAGAAATGGTATATCGTGAAATAGTGAGAAAAATTTTTCTTAAATATTAACATATTAAAGATACTTGACTCACCACAAATTCCCAATTGGGGAAAGAGCAGGTCTCAGATTATTTTTGTGTTTATCTGTTCAGGTCATCAGTATTTATTAGTTTAAATAATTTTGTCTCTCCAAAATTCAAATTTAGAGCAAAGTAATCAGTATTTTTAGCTATGTAAATTCTGTTTAAAGGGTCATATATATCATATTTGCCCGGCAATTTTATTGTTCTGAGATATACCTTGCCTTCCTGCCCGCTTGTAAGGGTCACAGAGAGCCACCTGCCGTTTGTCTGAACAACGTCATCAGTGTCCAGATAAATGAAAACACCCGCCTCTTCTGCCAGATTTCTCAGAAACCTTGACGGGAGATAGAGCGCTGAACTATATGCAATGGTATAATTGCTTTCCCGTTTTACCACAACAGAAAAGGTATCAGATGTTCCGATATACTGAGCAAGAGGAGTTATTACGTTATTATATTCAGGAAGAGTCTCTACACCGAATTTTGGATTGAACGAAACTTTTGTATCAAATTCACCGGAAAGCCCCTGTACAAGCATATCTCCTGCATACCACTTGGCATACGAATTAACATTTGAAATCTCTTTCACAGGTATTCCTATCAGTGAACTGATCTTTTCGGCATTTGCACCCTTTTTGTCAATATATCCGGGGGCATAGAACCATAGAGATATTTTTCCATTTCTTTTAAGTATTTTATCGATTGCTGACCTCTCCTGCTGGTTGATCGAGAATGTATCAAGCATTATATAAAATTTTGCATCCGGGATTTTTCCTGCAATGAGGTCTTCAAAGAGATAATATCCGACTGGTGCACCGATTCTGTTAATCTCCTTCCTGAAATAATACAGCAACGGGCTGGTCAGGTCTCTGCCGGCCGATATATAATACAGACTTTCAGGGTCAGTTATTACTGCAATTTCTGGTCTATAAAGTATTGGCTCGGTCATCTCTTCAAGATATATTCCCCTGAGATTTGAGATGTTATTCCAGAGACTCTCGTCATTTAGCCAGCCTGTCCCTCCCAGATCCATCCACCAGGTTCCCATTCCTCTGACTAATATGTTTGCAAAATTCCTTATGTGTGCCCAGATTGTACCTTCGAGTGTATAGATGTGTCCAAAGCCAAGGTCATCAGATATATATGTCCTTGTGTCGTCCTCATTGATAAATATCTTATTGTGAAGGCTTATGGAATCTACTGCAGACATAAACGGTGCACTGCCTCCAAGTTCTCTGTCAAAATAGGATATTGGAGAGGCAATCATGTCAATATACGCAGAATTAAGAATCTTTGATAATGCCTGATGACCTCCAAACTGAGAGCCATAGGGCTGAAGTCCCAGTTCAAACAAATAACCATAGAAATATATAACAAGTTTCTGATTATCTGTCTCTTCCTTGATAATGCGTGCAAAATTTTCAATGGTGTCCGCCATTATGAAATTGTGAAATTCCAGATAATCGATTTTAAGCTGTTCTTTTTCCGGGTCGTAAAATATACCCTTCCCCCCGCTTTTTCTTTCCTCAAAAGATGGAATATCTATATCCTCAAAAACAATCAGTGGGTTATTGTAGGCATCTCTGAGTTCAGTAAGCGAGTCGTGATATTTTTCTCTGATGAACCACCGAAATGCAACCGAAAACGGTTTTTCAAAACCGGACATATGCTCCCACGAGTCATTATAAAACCACTCATCCGTATTCTGTCCCGAGAGGTGATATCCAATAATCTTTTCGCTGTATTTCTCTTCTATATGTCGGATGAACTGTCTGAGAATTTTTTCGCCATCCTCTCTCCAGACAACAGATGCTACTGACGGCAGGGAACCGGTACCTGAGTCTTCGTATTTCATCATTTCATCCGGGTACTTATTCTTCCACCAAAAAGCCGGATTGATATAGAATCGCAGAATAAACTTTCCTTTATTATCCCTTGATATCATTGTTTCTATAGTCTGGTCTGCATATCCAAATTCTGTTTCAAGATTTTCTTCATCTGGCCAGAATGATGGCAGTTGAGTGGAGTGAATCTGTATCCCTGAGGAGGATGCAAGTGATAATTCATTAAGTACTTTTGAATTTGAGTTGTTGCTGTAGAATCTCCAATTGCCTCCCTGCTGAACTACAAAGAGTCTTGCATCTCTAACTCTGTCGGCTCTCAATGAGGCTGCAACTCTGTATCTGTGTCCTTTAATGAGCTGTACATTCTTTTTCTGATATATATGCACAGAAAAACCCTGAGTGCCTGTGTTTATTACTTCAAGTTTTAACTCATTATTTTCAACATTAATGTATGCCTCACCGCCAGATCCCGTAAATAGAACCCAGTAATTTTGCCATTCCCCTGTCTCGAAATCTCCGCCCAAAACCAGATTTTCATTAGTCTCAAGGTCAATTAGTTCTATATTATCAATCCAGACCGTTGCCGGAACACCGAGTCCCAGTTCAATATGCACATTAGCATCATTGTAACTATCAACAGCCGTAAAAGTGCCCTCACAGACCTGCACTATCTGAGAAAGACTGCAGATTATGGCAGAGCCAATAAATGTATTTGAGCCAAAGAATATCAATGGTGGTGTCTTTGTGTTATTTATAAACAACTCAGGACGGCCATTATCACTTCTCACAGATGCATATTTAAATTCTCCATCCTGTGAAACAATTGCATCTTGAGAATCTGCATCATAAACGAAGCCCTGGTCAGCCGCAATATCATACGAACTATCCGAAATAACGAGGTCTTCTGAGATGTCAGAGAGGAAATCATCTGCAAATATTTCTTCATTGTCAGTGATAATCACATCTTTGGTATCTGCAGTTGTATCCTGATACACTGCATCTTCTGAAATATCAGAATAAATACTATCTGTTGCTGAATCATTAAAAATAATATCAGTATACTGAACAAGTTCATCTGATGATTTGATGTTCCCATCTTCACAGGAATAATAAATTAGTATTAAAATACACAGGAAAAAATGATTAAGTTTTTTCATCCCATTCTCCTCTAATAGAGATTCAGGTTATTTTATTCGCTATTTTGTTGAAAGACAATCTCAATTTACAACCGGGTCTTTGTATTTTTGGTACAGATTCATAACTATCGCCATTGCGAAGAAGAAGAAGAAGGCTATATGTCCGTCGTAAATTGAGCATTGCATAAGACTCGAAAGAACTATTATAATAAAGACAAGATTCCCCCACAGATAGAGCGAAAACTCCCTGCGTTCCGTAATCTTTCTTCTGATTGAGAAACTGAATCTTGAAAAACTGAATATCAGATAGAGTATAAATACAAATCCTATAACTCCCATCTCAAGCAGATACTGCAGATAGAGATTGTGTGCATGGCACCTGACCTGAAAATCCCTGTAGAGGCTGTCGAAAAACATATATGTGTAGTGTGTAAAATTACCAAATCCAATCCCGGTACCCGGATTATCGGCATACATCTCGAGTGCCCTCTTATAGATAAATAGTCTCTGCCAGCCGGATTCAGACTGCGCAGAGATGCTTTCGGTATATTTGGTGATTACAGAAGGACTAATAATGTACAGCGAAAACAGAATCAGAAATACTACGGATATCGGATAAAGAATATATTTTTTTCTTATCAGAAAGAGGATGAGAGTCGCTCCCGCTATCGCTGTAATAATCGGCGCCCTCACATATGAAAACAGTACTGCATAAAGCATTATAACAGAAGAAATGGCCAGAAGAATCTTCTCCCTGACCGATATCTGATGCATAAAAAGCCTTATGATTGTATATGAAAGGATAAAAGTTGTTGTAAAGGCAAACGTTGAATGTTTATTGAACTGTGCTGTTGACAGATATCTGACACCATCCGGAGAATGCCTCACAACATTTCCGAACAGGTTGAGGCCCGTGAAGTGCTGAACTATAGCATAAACAGACAGAACGACAGAGACAACTATCGATATATTGAGAGCCTTCTCAATATACCGGTAATCCAGATTCTGCACTGAATAATACAGGACCGGATAGGAGAAAAAAACCCAGAAGGCGGAAAAATTATTCCAGCTGGTTACCCCCTCTCTGGAAAAGAAGACAGATATCACAGCCAATACCGGTATCAGTATTGTCTCCTTAAACAGCGGCTGTCTCAGATTTATTTCCCTGACGGTGAGATATCTCGAAAGGATAAAAGTAAGCAGAAGAAAGAGCGATATCTCCACACCGACTATCGTAATACTCAGTGATACTATGAAAATACCGGTTATGATTGCAAGATATGTCTTTGTCATTTTATTTTACTGACAAACTCTGTTATTTCTCTTCTGAATCTCTCTTTGGAAAACCGTTTTGCAGATTCAACGAGTTCTTTCTGAATAAATATATCTTCCTCTCTCTGAAATTTTCTTACGGCGCTTTTCAGGTCCTCTGTGGTCTGGCTATTAAAGAGGATACCGGTCGGGCGTTCGGATTTTCCGATACTCCTCACTATTTCGGCAGCCCCTCCTCTGCCGAATGCTATTACAGGAGTCCCTGACGCAAGTGCCTCAACTATAGTTATACCAAAATCCTCTTCTGACGGATATATGAGCGCCTTTGCCTCTGAAAGATATCTTGCCACCTCTTCGTCAGAAATATATCCGGTAAATTCGATATTTTTCGATGAAATACTTTTTAATCTTCTCAGTTCCGGTCCGTCTCCTGCAACCACAAGTGGCAGATCCAGCTCCGAGAATGCCCTGACGGCGATATCGGCCCTCTTATAAGGCACGAGTCTCGACAGGAAAAGAAAGTAATTCTCCTTTTTGCCGCAGCTGAACCTTTCAGTATCAACCGGCGGATATATTACCACAGACTCCCGGTTGTAATATTTTTTTATCCTTTTTCTTGTATGTTCCGAGTTGGCAATAAAAAAATCAACACGGTTCGACGTAGATACATCCCAGAGCCTCAGGTAATTCAGTACAGTATGCGAAAAGACAGATAGAATGCCTTTGTCAAGCCCCTTTGTTTTCAGATAGTCGTTAGACATATCCCATAAATATCTGGCAGGTGTGTGACAATAACATATATGAATCTGATACGGCTTCGGAATAATACCCTTGGCCGCAATATGACTCGACGAGAAAATGATATCAAAATCCTTTACATTCAGGCTCTCAACTGCCGAAGGGAAGAGAGGAAGGAGTGAACGGTAAATCCTGTGTACCCCCGCTATTTTATTCAAAAAACTTGCAGATACCTTCTTCTCCTCAATACCTATCTTTCTGAGACTCTCCTTTTTATAAAACAAAGTAAAGAGATGATAATCGGGATAGAGGCCGATTAGTTCTCTTAAAACCTTCTCGGAACCTCCTATATCGGATATCCATTCGTGCACAAATGCTATATTCATAGGATATCGGATAATATTGTATCTGATGCGAAATGGCAAATTAAAAAATTTGCATTAATCTTAATGTGGTGTTAAAATATTGTTCAAATTGACCCTTAAAGGAGGTTCAGGAATGCTCAGAAATTCAATCCTTTTATTCGTTCTGGTTCTTGCTACGGCATATTTTAGTGGATGCGGAAGTACAGTAACAGAGCCGGGAGGAAATGGTCAGGATGTATCTCTGCAGGATGTCCTGTTTACAGATGTTATAAAGGATACAGCAGGGAAAGATACTGAACAAACGGACGCAACCGCAGATGTCAGCAAGCCCGATTCCGGTGAGGATGATGTAATCCTTAATCCTGATGGCGGGACAGAGGATACAGAGCCTGCGGATACCGAACCCGGTGAGGATATTACTGCCGAAGACATAACCGGTGACACCTCGTCACAGGATGTTACACCCGCAGATACAGGCACAGACACCGGTTCAGCAGATACGGGCGTACAGTACTGCAAAGTGGGAGAGGAGAAACTTTACAACTGCCCCAGCGGTTCTACTGTAACAGAATGTGTATGTGAATATAAAGGGTGTAAGCCGATATGTGACAAGATCGGGACAAAGAGTGAAGGCTGGTATGACTGCGATGGTAACCTTATCAGATTTGCCACCTGTAAAGATTGTACGATTGATTGCAAGAACTGGGGCACCCGTTCCGAAGGCTGGTACTCTGACTGTGACGGGTTGATAAACTACGATATGTGCGCACCTGAGTGGAAGTGCGTAGAAGATCCGGCAAGTCTCTGCAAGACATACTGCAAAGACCCCTGTGATTGTCCCCAAGATAAACCTCTCTGCGTAAATGGAATATGCGATGACCCGATTCTTGTTGGTTGCAACAACAACAATAATCTCTGCCCCTGTGGTAAGTACTGTGCCGGGAATATCTGTTCGGATGGTACAGGACAGTGCATGACGAGCTGCGACTGTAAGATAAATCAGGTATGTGTAAACGGTATATGCAAGGATAAGGTTACAAATGACTGCCGCTACGAACCCTGTCCCTGCAATCAGCATTGTGTGGAGACACAGTACCAGTACACCTGCCAGAAAGGATGCGAGACCAACTGCGATTGTCCTCCTGACAATCCTATATGTATAAACGGTACCTGCGGGAAACTCAATACCCCCAACTGCGGGAATGACAACCGCAACTGCCCCTGTATGCAGATATGCGTAAATGGTACCTGCCAGAAAGCAACCGATATCTGTAACAGTTCCTGCGACTGTAAAGACCCGACAAAACCATCCTGTATAAATATGGTCTGCAGTAAGACACCTGATAAGTGTACATCTGATACAGAGTGTCCCTGTGAAGAATCCTGCGTCAACAACGTATGCGCCAAGGTAGTGAAATGTATAGATGCCTGTGACTGTGGTGAAAAGGAGATATGCAAGAATAATATCTGTACTCCCAAAACAGATAATGCCTGCTTCACCACAACAGACTGCCCGTGCAACTATATGTGTCAGAACTTCCAGTGTGTTCAGGCTCAGAAGTGTAAGTATTCCTGTGATTGTCCGCCAAACCAGAATCCTCCTCTTGTGTGCAGAAATAGTCTCTGCCAGCCCAGAAATACAAACAGATGCTCGACAGACAATGATTGCCCCTGTGGAAATTACTGCTCAAGCAATGGCTTCTGCGTAACAGGCTGCAACGACGGGTGTGACTGTCCGTCAGTAACACCATATTGTATTGCCAACAAGTGTTCACCGACACTATTGACCGAGTGCAAGCAGAATGCAGAGTGTAAATGCGGAGAGATCTGCAGAAACGGTAAGTGTACTACTCCATAAGAATTACTCATCAGACTATATCAGGGCGGGGTCTCCCCCTGCCCTTTTATTTTTTTAAATTAGAATATTTCAGAAACGACTTCCTATTCTGAAGCCCAAATAAACCACACATTTTCATCTACTATTCTGAAAAAGAAAACTAAGAGTATGACAATGTTATTACAACATAGTTAATGTTAAATTACATAGTTTTTTTAGATATATAAAAAAATTAAAGACTAAACTAAAAATAAAAGAAGAAGCATTTTGTTTTTCATCTGATTCTCTCTCTCAACTCTTCAAGCCTCTTTAGTTTGTTTTGATACTTCTTTATCTTTTCAGGATCATTTTTGTAATTTTCAATCGCTCTTTTGGTTATTTCTATCTCACTCTCGATATACCTTACCACCTCTTCTTTCTTTATATTCCCCGTTACTTTATCCACAAATCTCTCATCCAGATCCGATGTTCCTTCTATCTT
>DYEF01000079.1 GCA_020725805.1 Bdellovibrio sp. | reverse complement strand
TAAAGGCTGGGGTAGAAATTGAAGAAATATGTATGTTTAAAAGTAGTGTTTCCCTCTGTAGAGTTGGGGGAATTTTTTATCAAGAGGTCTCTGGGATACCCCATTTTCCATATATCCCAGTGCAACGCAAAAAGCTCGGATATCCTGATTCTTTTTTGATTTATCATTTTACTTTTACAGGTTGCTGAATTATAATATGATACCCAATTACAGGGAGGAACTGTGGTATGTCAGTAAGCAGACTCTATTTTTTGGTATTGCTTGTCTTATCACTGCTTTTCATCAGATGCAGTTGCGATGACGAGACTTCAATTGGTTCTATATCTCCGGATATTAAGGTTCTGGATGAGACAAAGTCCAGGGAAGTGACAGAACTGCTCTTCGGAAAGGTGGCAAAATTATTCAAAAAGGATATCACGGTTTATATCTCGAATACCGTCCAGAAGTCCAGGGAACTCGAGGTCTCTGAGATACTCTTTGTTGATGACAAGGGGAATCCTGCTCCCTCGGGACTCTTTAAGTCAGACAAATCAACTCTCAAGGTTTCAAACGGCAAGCCTGAGGCAGTTGTAATATCATTTACTCCGGCTGACATTGTAATCTATAAGTATTTTGTTCTAATCAAGAGTAATGCGCAGACTCTCAGTAAGAGGGAGCTGAAGATTCCGGTAAGCGGCGAGGGGATGCTGCCGAAGATGAGTCTTGATAAAAATGAACTGGATTTCGGGAATGTATGGGTTACATATACCCAGACAAGGGATTTCGTCGTTTCGAACTGGAACGGGACAGGTGCGGGTCCGCTCTCCATTTACAAATTTGAATTTTCGAATGACCCGGATTCTTTTGCAATAACCCAGCCGGACATAAGGGAATTGCCTGTTGTAGTTAAGGCGGGTGAATCACTAACGGTAACTGTCAGCTTTATCCCCCAGCAGATAAGGGAATATGCAGGTATCCTGACTCTGCATACCGATGACCCCGAAAACCGTGAGGCAAAGATAAATCTCAAGGGCAGAGGAATAGAACAGCCAAAGAATGAACCACCTGTTGCAAAGATATATGCCAAAGTAAAAGGAAACTGGGTTGAGTGCAATGAAAATAATCCTGTTCAGCTCGCTGTTCCGGGCGAAATAGAACTTTCAGGGAAGTTCTCGACAGACCCCAATGATGACCCGATTGTAGGATTTCAGTGGAATGTAGCAAAGGACGAGAACAGCAGAGAGATAATCCCCGAAGGCTCTGATTATTGTTTTGACTGTGCGATGGGGAGGAATACTCATTTCAAGGATTCCAGAAAGGATATAACGAAATTCTTCGGGGATATTGTGGGTGATTATAAGGTAAAACTCATTGTAAAGGATGCCACATCGCTCGAGAGCAATCCGGCATTCTGTCCTATACAGGGTTATGCCGCACAGGCACTGCATATAGAGTTAAGATGGAATACCCCTCTGACAGATATGGACCTGCATCTTATAAATCTCTCGGCAATATCCTATGAACCTCAGGGGAGTGACGGAATGTTTTCCTGCCCCTGTGATTGCTATACAGGCAACCGTAATCCCGACTGGGGGAGTCCTGTACCGTATAAGAATATCTGCGGGACAACGGATGCAGGTGAGCCGGGCGATACCGAGGAGTTGCCTGCGGATTCGGGCGATAGTCAGTTTTGCTGCCAGAACCCTCTCGGGAATACCTGTGACCCCGAGTGTATACCGAATTACGGGGTTGATGCTGTCTGTATAAGCTCAAATGATGCCGGTGAATCTCTGCTTACAAGAGACCCGGCCTGTTATAAAGGGGGAAATAAGTGTGTGCTGACCTGTGAACCGGATACAGATAGTCCCGATTATAAAGCGGCAGTAGAGGATAACCCGACACTTGATATCGATGATGTAGAAGGGTTTGGGCCAGAGAATATAAATATCGTCAGCCCTGCTGAAGGCAATTACAAAATCACGGTTTATTATTTTAACGATCAGGGAATTGGCTCATCTGATGCATGGGTAAAACTCTATATAAACGGAATAAACAAACCGGAATGGATTTTCGGACCTTTTACACTCAATAAATCCAAACAGGCCTGGGATGTGGCGATAATCCAGTGGCCCAAAAAGGGTAGTGGTGATACTGTAAAAGTAGTTCCGCTTCAGCCGTGGACACTCAGAAGTATATCAAAGTGCATCGGCTGCACCTGTAAACTGAGGTGATTTTTTCATTTACCGTTCATTTTGCTTTCGAAGCTTTTATTATTAGTAATAGCAAAATCTGTAAATGTGACTTAATATTACCTATATGACATATAAGTCATATATACCGGCAAAATAAAATTTTGATGCATTTTTATATTATTGCGGGTATAATATTTGTTATGTTTATATGGTGTCTACCCTCTGTCAGAGGAGGAATACAATGAAAAATTTATATTTCTGTCTGGGATTATTTCTTTTTGCACTTGTTCTGACTACGTGCGGCAGGACTGCGCCTGATACCTGTATGTACAGTTCGGAATGTCCGTCGGGTTTCAGCTGCGTAAATAACAGATGTGTGGCAGAGAAGCAGTGCGAGACCGATTCGGACTGCGTTTCGGGTCAGAAATGCATAGACGGAGTCTGTCTGAGCAGCGGCAACTGTATCAAAGACTCTGATTGTAAAGACGGGGAGAAATGCGTAGATGGTTTTTGTAAAAAGCAAAGTTATGAATGTGTAGTAAACGCGGATTGCAGAAGCGGATATATATGTAAAGACCACAAATGCATCAAAGGCGAAAGTTGTAGCAAAGATTCGGATTGCCCTGAGAACAACAAATGTATTGCCGGAATATGCAAGGAGGTCGAATGTTCACTCACCAAGGCCTGTCCCGACGGCTACGAATGTGTCGGGAACCAGTGTGTTCCCAATGATAATTGTAAATCCGATAAAGATTGCCCCTACGGATATTTCTGTATATCAGGCAAATGTCAGAAGTGTGATTGCCGTTCTGATTCCGAATGCGGAAAGGATGAATTCTGTTATGACTGCAAATGTTATAAGAAGACTAAATGTTACGGCAAGGAATGTTCTATAGATGAGCAGTGCAAATACGGATATTATTGCGATACAGACCTCTGCAAGTGTGTGCCGAAGCAGTCCAAATGTTCCAATGACTGTCAGTGTGACTTCTCGATGGCCTGTATCGATAATGTCTGCCAGTATGCGGACAGAATAAATATGTGCTGCGATAATCCGGATTGTATGGAAGGTAGAGAGTGTGTTAATCAGGATGGCTCATATGCTATTTGTAATAACAGAAGATGCACAAACGACTGTGATTGTATCGGGAAAGGTAATTGTAATGCTATTCTGCAATACTGCTCGTTTGATGGCTCTGAAAACAGATGCTGCGGTGATTATAATTGTCCTGTTGGCGAATCCTGTGTAAATCCCGACGGGAGTTATTCGAAGTGCCCGGGGGAGTGTAATACCGATAAGGATTGCCCTTACGGATATGTATGCAAAGAGAGGTATTGCAAGTTTGCTATGCAGTGCCGTACTGATTCGGAGTGTGAGAAAGGGTATGAATGCAGGCAGTATATATGTGTTCCGAAGGAAGGATATTGTAAGGAAGATGCTGATTGTCCGAAAGGTTATTACTGCAGGGAAAACAGGTGTGAACCTCTGACCTTTTGCAAGACTGATTGCGACTGCAGTTATTCAGAGAATTGCACAAACGGTATATGTATGGCGACAGACAGATTAAATATGTGCTGCACTAACCCGTCCTGCCCCGAAGGGAAAGAGTGCGTAAATCCCGACGGCTCTAATGGCGTATGTAAGGCAAAAGAGTGTAAGACTGATTGTGACTGTGACCCGTATATGGGTTGTATCTCGAACTCGATAGAGCAGAAGAGCTGTCAGGTTGTAAACAGGCTCAATCAATGCTGCGCTAATCTCTTCTGTGGTCCCAATGAGAAGTGTGTGAATCCTGACGGAACATGGTCGGTCTGCCCTCTGGAGTGCAAAACTTCGTCAGACTGTGCCTACGGATTTGTCTGTGAATATAACAAGTGTGTATTCAAGGGAGAGTGCAGAAGCGATTCTGACTGCAAGTACCCTTATGTCTGTGAGATGTACAAGTGTGTATTCAAGCCGGAGTGTACAAAGGATACCGATTGCCCCAAAGGATGGCTCTGCAGGGATTACAAATGTTACTCTCCCCAATGCATTTACGATACAGATTGTCCGCCTTCCTACAGGTGTGTGAATAATCAGTGTCAGATTCAGAACTGCAAATACGATAAGGACTGTCCGTCAGGATATGTGTGCAGGGACGGAGCCTGTGTTATTTATACAGAGTGTAAGGTGGATTCGGACTGTCCGAAGGATTATTACTGTTCATTCGGAACCTGTAAACCCAAAGTCCTCTGCAAGACCGATTCTGACTGCCCGTTCGGGTATCAGTGCTTCAACTCAAAGTGTGAACCAATGCCGGAATGCGAAGGAGATAAGGACTGTCCCGATGGATATGTCTGTAATCTTTTTGACCACACCTGTATAAAAAAGATAAGCTGTAATACCGACAGAGACTGCCCCGTCTACCATGTCTGCCTCGGAGGAGTATGCCAGAAATATACACTCTGTAAGAGCGATGTCGATTGTAAGGACGGGACGTATTGTAAGGACGGAGTCTGTCAGTTTATACCCGATTGCAAAAACGATGATGAGTGTAAACCCGATGAGAGGTGTGAGTACGGATATTGTATGGTTATCTACTGCAACACAGATTCCGACTGCAGATATAACTGGCACTGTTATAATCACAACTGCTTCCCGACTTTTTATTGTGAGCAGGATACTGATTGTCCTTTCCCTGGAATGAAGTGTATCAACCGCGTATGCACTGCTGCGGAGTGCAAGGCAGACGAGGACTGCAAGGCGGGATATGAGTGTATTCAGGGTAAGTGTTTCAAGCTGCCGCCGAATAACTGTAAGACCGACAGGGATTGCAAACCGGGATATGTATGTAATTTCGGATATTGTTCCCAGAAGCCCGAATGTGCACTTGACCAGGATTGTCCTGCCGGTTACAGATGCAAGGACGGAAAGTGCGAGAAGGCCGGATGTGTGAGTGATGTGGATTGTCCTGCCGGTTACAGATGTCTTAACGGACAGTGCCAGCAACAGACGGGATGTAAATCAGATGCTGACTGTTCTTATGGTTATCTGTGTATAAATGGTCAGTGTCAGCAGAATGTATGTAAGACAGATTGTGATTGTCCTGAGTATCTTGCCTGCGGGAACGGGATGTGTGCCCCGCTCTCGAGCAGAAGAAATGCCTGCTGTACTATGCCCTGGTGCGACCCGGGTATCGGCTGTGTCAACAAGGATGGAACGTGGAGTAAGTGTCCGGGAAGCTGTAAATATGATACTGACTGTCCTATGGGATACAAGTGTGTAAATGGTCAGTGTCTCTATCAGCCGCAATGTAAGGTTGATACAGATTGCCCGTCAGGATATAAGTGCATTAATAATCAGTGTGTTTATTCTCCTGTGTGCAAGACAGATTCGGACTGCAAGCCCGGGTACAAATGTCAGAACGGTCAGTGTGTATATCTGCCGCAGTGCAAGAGTGATTCTGAGTGTCCGGAAAATTACAAGTGTATAAATAATCAGTGTACCTTCTCTCCGCAGTGTCAGAAAGACACTGATTGTACGGCCGGGTTTAAGTGTATAAACTACAAATGTGTCTTCTCAGGTCAGTGCAGGACAAATAATGATTGTCCATATGGTTATGAATGTATAAATTACAGTTGTAGTTTTGCCGGTGAGTGTCAGTATGATTATGAATGTCAGCAGGGTTATAAGTGCCAGTCATACTATTGTGTACCCACTGGCTGTACGACCGATAAGGATTGTCCTGACGGATATATCTGCAATAAAGGGAACTGCCAGTTTACCGGACAGTGTCACAACAACTCAGATTGTCCGGCAGGATATGCCTGTAAGAATTATTATTGTCAGTTTGTAGGCGAGTGCACGAAGGACTCTGAGTGTCAGACCGGTTATAAATGTATCAATTTCTTCTGCTCGTATCAGGGTCAGTGTCTGGTAAATTCGGACTGTCCCGCAGGACATATCTGTCAGAACAGACAGTGTGTCTTTAACGGTGAATGCAAGACAAACAGCGAGTGTCAGAGCGGATACATCTGTAAGGATTTTAAGTGTGTCTTCGGTGGGGAGTGTAAGACTGATTCAGAATGTCCTCAGAATTATAAATGTATTTCCTTCAAATGTATCTTTCAGGGTCAGTGCATTAAGGACTCAGACTGCAGTCCGGGTTATGTCTGTACAAATAACGTCTGTTCGTATGCCTATCAGTGCAAAACCGACCAGGAATGCGGTATAGGTTATCTCTGTCTTAACAACAAGTGTCAGTATATGGGACAGTGCACGAAGGATTCTGATTGCCCCTCGAATATGAGATGCTACAATTACTCCTGTATATTGAAGCCCGAATGCGAGAAGAATTCTGATTGTCCCTACGGAAAAATATGCGATTTCTATACACATACATGTGTGACAAACAAGTACTGTCAGTCCGACGGCGACTGCGGTTCAGGATTTATCTGTATTAGTAATCAGTGCAGCCAGCTTATACCGTGCAAAAGCGACGGAGACTGCCCTTCGGGGAACTATTGTAATCAGGGTATCTGCACATTTATTCCGAGTTGTACAAAGGATTCGGATTGCAAGACTGGTTACAGATGCGACTATGGCTATTGTCAGCCGGGGAGTTGCACAAAGAATTCAGACTGCAATTACAACTGGCTCTGTCATTACGGAATCTGTTATCCGCCGCTCTATTGTTCGACCGATAAGGATTGCCCGTTTGAGCAGCAGGTCTGCCGGAATTATGTGTGTACTGTGCCTTCCGGTGGTTGTCAGAAGGATACAGACTGCACTCCTCCCGAGGCCTGTCTGGGGGGAGTCTGCTATTATATGTGGCCCCAGATGTGCAGGACCGATGCCGACTGTGATGCAAATACAAAATGTTCATTTGGCTATTGTCTGCCGAGAGAGGGGTGTGAGACCGATGCAGATTGTCCGGCCGGTTACAGATGTCTGTATGAATCATGCGAACCAAAGGATAAATGTTATAGCAATCTGGATTGCAAGTCAGGACAGGTCTGCGTCAATGGGAAATGTACTGTCTCCGGTGGTTGTGTAATCGATGCCGACTGTAACGCAGGGTATCAGTGTATAAACGGGCTCTGTACATTCGCGGGTCAGTGCCGTACGGATTCCGAATGTCCGAAGGGTTCTGTCTGTATAAATTACCAGTGTATAGTAAAAAAGGACTGCACAAAGGATGCCGATTGTCCCACCGGTCAGATATGCGACCTGTTTATGAGTATATGCACACCCAGACTGTCATGTAATAATGACGGAGATTGTCCGCCACTCTCGCTCTGTTTCGGGGATACGTGTATGACCACAAGACTGTGCAATACCGATGCTGACTGCTCTGCAAACTCATATTGTTCGTTCAATGTATGTTATCCGAGGCCTGACTGCAGGCTCGATTCCGACTGCAAATCAGGTGAGAGATGCGACGGAGGGAGGTGTCAGCCGATAGGTTGTTCCTCTGATGCCGAATGCAACAGGGATTTTACCTGCCATGCAGGAAGGTGCATTCCTCCGTTTTACTGTGAGAGTGATATAGATTGTCCTTTCTACGGGTTGCAGTGTATCAACAGGATGTGTGTCAATCCGGGAGGATGTGAAAAGGATTCAGAGTGTCCGAAGAACCAGTATTGTCTTGGCGGCGCCTGTTATTTTATGCCTGCTATCAACTGTCTTACCGATAAAGATTGTTCGACCGGAATGATCTGTGAATTCGGATACTGTCAGTATGAGCCGCAGTGTTTCAGCAATATTGACTGCGGGCCCGGTGAGTGGTGCAGAAAAGGGACCTGTACCAAATGATGATTTCCCGGATTTTATGATTATGCTATCATTTGGCTTCATAAATAAATCAGGAGGTATTTTTATATGTCGAGATTCTGGCTTGTAATAGTTGCTCTTTTCCTCTTTCCGCTCTTTCTTTCGGCACAGACGCCGAATCCTTTAACGGCCGCAGACTCACATAAAGGACCTGTTAAGGCTACGGATAGTAAGACGGAGGTGAAGCCTGCTGGTACTACAGAGAGTTCTCAGAATACTTCGAGAGAGTACCCGGATTTATCGACCGGTGGTGCCTACTTCGGTGAGACCGGACTCTGGAAAGTCTCGTCAGCAGAGCCATTAAAGGCGCTCGGTCTCAGGCTCAATATCCACGGAGAGTGGTTCTATTTCAGGGAGTTTCTGATAAAAGGGGATACGACTCACAGGCAGGTTGGCGACCTGTCATTCGGCGTGGTGCCCTATGATAATCTCGAAATCTTTGCGCTCTACCAGACTATCTCGACTTACAATGACAAGGTCGTTCCCAGACTTCAGCTCTCACAGGGGAATATCTCGCTCGGCGTCAGATATGCGTATCCGGTCCTGAAATACCTGTCAACAGGTGCATCGGCAATTATTACATTGAATACAAAACCCGGTGATTCCACATATTCGTTTGACGCTACGGGCTATACACTGAAGTCAGTCACGACATTTGATGCAAAGAGTCTGGGTATCGGTTTTCTGAGATTGCATC
The DNA here is from genome assembly GCA_020725805.1 of Bdellovibrio sp. Lineage (GTDB taxonomy): Bacteria > Myxococcota > SpSt-1050 > SpSt-1050 > SpSt-1050 > SpSt-1050. Next base: position 3,207 of record DYEF01000079.1, on the reverse strand, counting down.
TGAATTTGGGTGCATATCTTATACAGGACAAACCATTCGGAGAGAATTTCAATATTTACAGTCATTATCTGCTGAATATGAATGAGCAGAAGCAGTTTTTGTTTGGTTTCGGAGCCGATTTCCCCTTAAGAAAGGAGAGACTGCTTCCCTTTACTGAGGTCAGTTTCGGTTATCCTGACGGACCGGGATATGCCTCAGGTGGTATAAAATATCAGCCGTTCGAGAAGTTCGACCTGACCTTTGACCTTGTTGCGGAGTTTGGTATCTTCAGAGGGACACCGCGGTATGCACCGACGACACAGCATTACAATATCGTCTTGGGACTGAGTTACGGAATTAAACCTTCCTATGAGGTAAAAGTGGTGAAGGAGAAGGTTGTTGAGAAGGTCTGTGATGAATCCTGCAGAAAAGGGCCTCCTCCTGTTGAGACAGGATTTGCCAAGGGATTCGTATATGAGGAAGGGAGTGAGACTGCTGTAGGTAATGCAATTATAGTAATGGAGGGTACTGGTCTAACCAATCTTGCCACCGACCCGATATATGGGGATTTTACAACACCGCCACTCAGTCCGGGCAAATATAATTTCAGTATATTCAAGGATGGTTACGAGCCCGCAATGGCAGTAGTTGAAATTAAGAAGAATGATAAATCCATTGTGAAGATATATCTCAAAAAGAAGATTGTAGACGGCACAATTGTAGTAAACGTTCTTGATTCAAAGGGTGTAAAAATATCAGATGCGGAGGTTACGGCTGTCAGCGGAGACAGGCAGGTGGAAATCAAAAGGACAGAGGAGGGCGTCTATAAGTCGAAACTGCCGGCAGGCAAATGGTATGTGGTGGCAAAATCCGAACACAGACTCTCAACTGGAAAGATAGCAGAGGTGCAGCTGAATTCAGAGACATCACTTGAACTTCAGCTGAAGGATAAGCCGAAGGATACGCTTGTCATTGTCGAAAAGGACAGGATTACCCTCAAGAAGAAGATTCAGTTTGCAAAGAATTCAGCGAAGATTATGGGTAATTCTACAATTATTCTGGATATGGTAGTTGATGCGATTAATTCAAATCCGAAGATTAAAAAGGTGAAAATAGAAGGGCATACCGATGATACCGGTAATCGGGAGAAGAACATAAAACTCTCACAGGAGAGGGCGGATGCGGTGAAGGATTATCTGATAAAGCAGGGCATAAGGGAGGAACTGCTCGAGGCAACCGGATATGGTCCCGACAAACCGATATCCTCCAATAAGACTGCAAAGGGACGGGAGCAGAACAGAAGGGTAGAATTTATTATCGAAGAGTGAAATATTATGGGTATCATCGTTGCCGAAGAGTGGTTCAGGACAATACTTGTACCGGTTAACGGTCATCAGATAGTTGTTAGTGATATCAGGGGTGTGGTATCCGATACTTCTTCTATAATTCCTTCGGATATAAAAGTTGGAGACATTGTTAAATTACCTGTAACAATCAAGCTTGATGTGAATTCGCACATTGAGTTTGTATCCGGTGATGGAGTGGTTGTAAAGCTTCATTGGACTGAGACAAATAGAGATAATGTGTTTATTATATCCGATCTTGTTTCGGTTTATAATGCAGATTATCTGTTCGGTCGGTCTGATTAGTTTTTTGGCATAATTTTTTGTTTACATACGGTGTAAAAGATAATATAGATTAGTGCCTCTTTAGAAGGAGTAAGAAGGATGTGCGGAATCTTTGGTGTCTGCGGTTATGAAGAGGCTGCTTTGAGCTGTATTCACGGTCTCTATTATCTTCAGCACAGAGGTGAAAAACAGTGGGGAATATGTACAACTTCTGCGGGTGAATATGACAGATTCAATCTTATCAAGAAAATGGGTAAAGTTGAGGCAAGTGAATATGATATACTTAAACTGAAAGGGAATATTGCAATCGGGCACGTGAGATATCCTACCGCGGGACCTGCCGACCTTGATAATGCCCAGCCTCATATTGTTCTTGACCCTCCTCTTATGTATTGTGCAAACGGGGATATTGTCAATTATACGGATATCAGGAACAATCTGGAGAAGAAGGGGGTCTATTTCTCGAGCCGTAATGACGGAGAACTTGAGGCTAAGTATCTGGCTTATCTTATTCAGCGAGGTAAAAGTCCTGTTGATGCTATCGTTCAGCTGATGAACGATATCGAAGGGGCATTCTCTGCTATTCTGGTCTACAAAGGCAGGATGTATGCATTCAGGGATAAGATGGGTATCAGACCGATTGTCTACGGAATGAGGAAGAGGAACAGTCATACATCGTGGATAGTAAGTTCCGAGAGCTGCGGACTTGATGTAATAAAGGCAAAATTTGTCGGGGAGATCAAGCCTGCCGAGATTATTGTCTTTTCTCCCAACAGCGAACCGAAGACCTATGATGTCTCGAAGAAAATCAGAAAGCCGGTCAGACACTGCTCTCACTGTGTCTTCGAATGTATATATTTTGCAAGACCCGAAAGCAATATATTCAACCTGTCCGTCTACAGATTCAGAAAACTGCTCGGCAGTTATCTTGCAAAGCAGATAACCGGTTGCAGACAGGAAAATTCCATTGTAGGTTCGGTACCTGATTCGAGCAATGTCGCTGCTCTGGGGTTCCATCAGGAATCGGGTATCCCGCTTGAATTTATGCTTATCAGGCATCACTCTACCGGCAGGACATTTATTGCCTCGAAAGATGAAAGGGAGGAGAAGGCGAGACTAAAGTATAATCCTGTGCGCGCGGTAATCAGAGATAAAGATGTATATGTGGTTGATGATTCGATTGTGAGAGGCACGACATCCCGTAAGATTGTAAGGATGCTCAAAAATGCCGGTGCAAAGACTGTAAATCTCTGTATATCTTCACCTCCGATACGGTTCCCCTGCTTCTACGGAATTGATACTCCTACGAAGGCAGAACTGATTGCCTCCAGTGAAAGGCTCTATGACGAGAGAAAGATTCAGGAATTTGTGGAGGCTGACCATCTTGAATATCTCACGCTCGAAAACCTGAAAAACGTAATCAGGGACTGCGGTCAGAATCCCGAAGATTTCTGTTTTGCCTGTATGGACGGGAAGTATCCGACCCGTCTGCCCGCATACAAAAAATCCGGTTGTAAGGGACATTGTCAGTAATATATCAATGGACGTTTATTTAATATGTTCTCCTGAGTTTCCCAATTAGTGCGGTATTTTGTTAAGC